>JANOUN010001063.1:0-6141 GCA_031416875.1 Planctomycetota bacterium
GCTGCCCGACATGGCAAGCTGCATGTTCGCTGTCGATCGCGCCACGAAAGAGAACGGATGTCTGCAGGTTTTGCGCGGTTCGCATCGCATGGGCCGGATCGATCATATCAAACGCGGTGATCAGACTGGTGCCGATATGGAGCGTGTCAACGTCGCTTTGCAGCGTATGGAACTTGTGTATGTGGAAATGGCACCCGGATCGGCCGTGCTGTTTCACGGAAATACGCTGCATCGCTCAGATCAAAACGTGAGTGAAAATCCTCGCTGGGCTTTCATCTGCTGTTACAACACCCGCAGCAACAATCCGTACAAGGAAGGGCGTCATCCGCATTATTCGCCCCTGCTGCGAGTGGTCGCCAATGACGTCGCAGCGATCGGTCACAGACATCTGCATACTCTCCAGGCTGGACTTTGAACTCAATCGCCGACAGACTGAAATCCCTTGGCCTTGAACTCGGCTTCGCTCAGATCGGGATTGCCCCCGCCGTGACGCCGACGGGATTTCATCGACTGCTGAAGTGGATTGATGACGGCCATGCTGCGGACATGCAATGGGTCGCACGCCGCAAGGAGGCCTATCGCCATCCGGATGGCGTCATGCAGGGAACTCGCAGCGTCATCATGGCTGCGATGAATTACAACGACGGCGCAGAGCCTGCTGGCGGCGGACGAGTCGCTCGGTATGCGTGGGGATCGGCGGACTACCACGATGTGCTGAAACCGCGATTGCAGAAACTGGCAGAACTGCTGCGAACGGAGGTACCGACGGCACGCACGCGAGTCGTCATCGACACGGCACCACTTCTGGAACGTGACTTCGGTCGACTGGCCGGCATCGGCTGGTTTGGGAAAAACACGATGCTCATCAGCCGCGCAATCGGCAGTTGGTTCTTTCTGGGTGCCGTGCTCACAGACGTGGAGCTTGCCTACGACAAACCCGTCGAACAAAACTACTGCGGCTCATGTACACGCTGCCTCGATGCCTGCCCCACCGACGCATTTCCTGAACCCGGCGTTTTGGATGCGCGACGCTGTATCAGCTATCTGACAATTGAGCATCGCAGGGAACCGATACCACCTGACCTGCGACATGGTATCGGAGAGTGGCTGTTTGGCTGTGACATTTGTCAGGACGTCTGTCCGTGGAATCGATTCGCTCCTGAAGAGACGCTGCCGGAATTTCAGCATCTTTCGTCGATGAAACCTGTGGACTGTCGTCAACTGCTGACGTTGTCAGCCGAGCAGTTCGAGGCTCGCTTCAAGGATTCTCCGCTGTCTCGACCGGGCAGGGCAGGGCTGTTGCGAAACGCCGCAATCGTGCTGGGCAATGCAGGCGATTGCTCCGCAGAACAGGAACTCATCGCTGCACTCGATGACACGGAACCCATGATTCGCGGTGCGGCCGCCTGGGCTATCGGGCAACTTGAATCTCCCGTCGCCGACTCCGCCCTGCGGACACGTCTGACTGTGGAAGTCGATGAAACCGTCCGCCAGGAAATCGAAGCCGCGCTGCGAAGTCACCGCGATTGAGCCAGTGGGCTGTTGATTTAACGTGGGATAAGCTTCCAGCTTGTCATGCTTGCAAAAATGCATGGAATTTTCATTCAGCGATGGCAAGCTGGAAGCTTACCCCACTTGGAAATGCAGACGGAATCAGCAGTCCGCCAGCGCCGTGCCGCTCACATCAGCGCATACCCGATGGCCGCAGCCGCGAGCACGCAGATCCCGCCGATCACCCAGTACAGGACCGGCCTCTTTGCAGTACTCTTCGATGTTCTCGCCTTGATTGTTCTGAGAGGCAGCTCGGTGGTCTTCAGCAGCGGAACACTGGAATCACTTGTTAAACGCACGCTGTCCAGTTCCACGGCATGCAGCAGTTCTTCGATCATCAGTTTGCTGGCAACTTCTTTTTCGATCGCAGGCGGAACAGCGTTAGGATCGAATCGAAAATCCACTGCCGCGATATCATTCAACACCGTGTCTTCCGCCGGCCACTTCAACGGTGAGATGGCCTCGATCGAAGAAAAGTCGGGCTTCGGTTCGGTCACCTCTGCTTGTCGTCGAAGTTCTCTGGCCAGTGCCAGCAATCCTGCGGACCGCGAATCCTTACTCAGCGTCCCTTTGACATCGCATTCGGATTCGATCCGTTTCAGCAGCGTGGCAAACTCAGGCAGGAAATTCCGTGCGGGCGTAGTCTCAGAAATCTTCGGGCCAGCAGATTGAGAGCTTGCCAGCGATGAATCGTCGCTGGCGTTTGTTGTTGTCTCTGCTGCGAGCAGCATTCCCGAGTCCTCTGGAGCATCACCGTCTGGTTCCGACGCTGCTGCGGGGCTCTCCACCGGTGCGGCCCGCTTTAAGACAATCGGAGCGGCATCCAAATCAGGTCGCTTTGCCGTATTCCTGAGAAAACTGCTCAGTAGCTCAACCACATCGCCAGCTGTCGAGATGCGGTCGCTGCGATTCTTTGCCATCATCTTCAGGAGAATCTGAATCAGTTCCTCCGGCACATCTCTGCGAAATTCTGCGACTGCCGGCGGTGTTTTCGTCTGATGCGCGATCAGCCGCTGGACCAGCGTACCTTCGGTAAATGGCGGCTGTCCTGTCAGCAGGAAAAAGAGTGAACATCCCAGGCTGTAGATGTCGGCCCGAGTGTCCACTGTATGGCTGTCGGCCGCCTGCTCCGGAGCCAGATAGTCGGCAGTTCCCAGCACACGTTCGTTGAACTCCCGTGTCAGATTTTCTTCGCTGTCGAAATCCTGAGCCAATCCAAGATCCAGAATGCGGACAGTCTGATCGTCCGACAGAAAGAGATTACCCGGCTTGATATCGCGATGCACGAGGCCTGCTTTGTGAGCGTATTCAAGCCCCAGCGCTGCCTGCCGGATAAACTCGACCGCCTTGCGACAGGGCATGGGACCGTCGGCGTTGACGATTTCAAACAGATCGCGGCCGTGGAGCAGTTCCATCGCCATGAAATGCACATCGGCCTGCCCGTCTGTTCCGGCAAAGATTCCAAACACGCGCACGATGTTGGGATGGTTCAATCGCTGCGTAATTGTCGCTTCGCGCTGAAATCGCTGCAGGTAAGACGCTTTGCCGGTCTTCGATAACGGCAGCACCTTCAGTGCATGAATTTCGCCGGACTGTTTGTCTTCGGCGGCATAGATGGTGCTCATGCCTCCCCGTGCGATGCGGTTGAGCAGTTTGTAGTCACCCAGAAAGAATCCGCGAAAGCGGCCCTGAATCAGTTTCTCGGCATGCCAGGGGGTGATCAGCTTTCGCTTGAGCAGCCAGATCATGATTTCCTGCGTGGAGACTTCAACGGGGGCGCTGCCGACGACTGATGAAAATCGTTTCTGAACGATCTTCAACTGCTCGTCACTCAGCAAACCGCTCAGCGCCAGCATCTGCAGAAATGAACCGGATGAAAGCTGAATCGTCGTCATGCGGAAATCTTTTTCGATGAGCGGCATGGCGCAAGCAGGGTGTTGATTTAGTGATTCAAGTAGGGTGTGTGCAGCACTAGCGAAACACACCAGTTTCTCACGCTTTCCCCAAAATGGTGCGTTGCGCTCCGCTTCACGCACCCTACGATTCTTATCCCACCTTAAATCAAAACGTCTTGGGCAAGCCGCGAACGACGCATCTCCGCTAATTCTGCCAACTTGCGGTATCATTGACAATAACCGAAACTGTCGCCAGACAAATAAGCTTGTCTGAATCTCCTAACTTGAGGTTCGCCACGTTTGCCTAGGGGAGCTGCGATAAATACACTTGCGGGCTGTGTACGCGGCGTCTCAGACGCTCCGGGTGATCGTTGAGTCCCAAACTGCTTACCTCCTTTCGTATTATGAATCCCACTTCCGACAGCCAGCCCGCTCTGCAGACTCCGGAACAGTTTGCTGAGTTTCTCAGGAAGCGAGTGCAGGAGGCCATTTCGGCGTCCGTGCATCACGCCTCTCTGTCGCAGCAGTACCTGTCATTGTCGCAGCGATTTTCGGCACTGGCAGAACAGGCGTCGTCGGGAAATGCGTCGCTCGCCTTTCAATCAGTGCACCAGCTGGAGCGAGAAGCCAATACCGGAATCCCTGCAGGACCCATCGCAGCAGCATTGTCAACCGCGGAAACAATTGCAGCACATCCAGCCGCAAGCCCGTCGATTCCCGCGAGTGCATCTTCTGAGATTCCAAATCCGGTACTGAATGGACCGGCGTTTTATTCTCCGCATGCGAGATTTACACCAGCGGCCATCGGAGCAGAACCCGCAGCAACGAATGCTTCGCCACTTGCGGATGCGACAACCGGTCCAGCATCGTTGCCACCCGCCGATAAGGCACCAGACAAGTCACCGCTTGCAGCTGGCACTCCCGCAAGACGCAAGAAGACACGACGTCCGGTCTCAGTAAAATCGGTGCTTGAACGCGCGAGACAGGTGGGGCTCGAAACCGCAGAAAAAGTTCGCGTGAAGGCGAAGAAATCAGACCTCAAACCACAACTGCGGTCAACAACCGAAGAACTCACACTGGAATTGAAACGAGGCACAAAACCTGCCGGCATCAGTCTTGTGCTCACCGGACTTGTGCTGTTTATTCTTGCATTGAGACAAATGGAATTCTTCGAAGACGTACCAGCGCCTCCAATCATCGCCAGTATTTCCAGCGCGATCGAACCCGTTGAAGAATCGATTCCCATTCAACCTCCGGCAGAGGAAACAGGTGAACAACTGGAACAGCCAGTGGAAGAGATGGTTGAAGAGCCGGAACCGGAGCCGGAACCCATCCCCGAACCTGAACCGATGCCTGAACCGATGCCTGAACCCATGCCGGTCGTCGAACCGGCCGATGCTTCCCTGCCCGAAACTCCCGAAGGAACAGCCCCTTCGTCGCCGGAGTCCAGCGAAAGCACCGACGTTGGAGCGATCGACAATCGCAGTGAATCCGGTCGCAAGGTGCTGCTGGAGAAATTCGGGGGCTCAGCCGCCAGCGAATCTGCCGTTGGTTTCGCACTTGAATGGCTGGCCGCGCGGCAACGAGTCAACGGAACGTGGGATTTTGTTGACGTCGGACCATGCACTCATAAGGGTTCGGTGAACAATCCCATCGGAGGCACGGCCTATGCGTTACTTCCGTTTCTGGCTGCCGGACAAACCCATAAAGCAGGACAATACCAGAAACAGGTGCAGGCCGGACTCGCGTTCCTGACCAGCATCGGCATTGCAGCACCCGCGGGATATGATCTGCGTGGCGTCCTGAACAAAGCGGACGACGATACGGATCCGAATTATGCCTACTACGTTCACGGTGCAGCGACCCTGGCACTTTGTGAAGCGTATGGCATGACGAAAGATCGCAAACTGAAACCCGCGGCAGAAGGAGCGGTCTCGTTCCTGATCAACTCACAGGATCCACGCGGCGGTGGCTGGCGTTACAATCCTCAACAGGGTGGTTCCACGTCCGCCACAGCCATTCAGGTGATGGCACTCAAAGCGGCGGAAAAAGCCGGGATCAAGATCCCGGACGCAGCATGGAAAGGCATATCGTTTTATCTGGACAGCGTCTCCGTCGATGGCGCCGGACGTTACGGTTACGAAGTCGAAAAGAAAACATATGCCATGTCCGTCACCTCGATGGCGCTGCTCAGTCGGATGTATCTCGGCTGGGCCCGCGATGATGGCGATTTGCGCGCCGGTATCGCATTGATTGACAGGAGCACATCGACTGAAAACTTCTACACCAACTATTTTGCCACGCAGGTCCTGAAAAACTGGGGCGGCCCGGAATGGGAACGCTGGAACGGTCGCATGCGGGACGAGTTAATTGCCCGACAGGAAACCGACGGTCCCGGAAAAGGCAGCTGGATTCCGCGTGATCGAGGCGACTACAGCCTGTCAGGCGGTCGCCTCCTCACCACGTGCCTTGCAACGCTGACGCTTGAGGTCTACTACCGCCACAAACCTCTTCTGGCGGAAATCAAAGTGCCTGGTTCGCTTGAGAATTCTTCGGCAATCGAAGCTCCATCACCCGCAGAAGAATAGGCACGAGTGCTATGTCAAGACAGCGAATCGGCGTTAAATCTGTAGGCCGGACCAAGCGAAGCGCCGTTCCGGCAGGTCAGCGAAGTGCCGGAACGGCGTTTCGCTTG
>JANOUN010001064.1:0-5328 GCA_031416875.1 Planctomycetota bacterium
CATCCGATCCCGGCTGAGAATGTGTTTCGCGACGATGAACGACGGGCGTCTCTGTCCCGCGAAGCCGCTTTGGCAAACGCTCCGAAAACCGACGGGCAGTTCTTCCTGGTGCCAAAGATCCTGGAAGAAAAGGGTGCGTGACGAATCCTGACAAGAACGCCGACAAGGAGGCAAGCTCCATAGTAGCGTATTCGGGTAGCAAAATCGTTCAACGCGATTCTGGAAACCAAATTCAACCCCCAATGTTTAAGCGGGCCATTGTCATATTTCTTGGCGCGGGCATCGCCCGCAACCGAAACAAGTAAGCAGATTTCGCAGAAATCAGCTGTGCCGACTTCGGCGAAGTCGGCCTACATTTAGTCGGCCTCAAAATGATGCGTTGCCAAAAATCTTCTCAGGAATATTCAACTCTCAACGTTTGCAGAGTCGAGACCGTGACTTCGCGAGGGCTTTGCCGTGAGGCACGCTCACATGGGGATTGCCTCTCAGCAGAAATCGCCACTGACGATCAAGGCCTACGCTGATTCCCACACGCGCATCAGTCACGATTTGTGATGGTTCAAACTGCTGTTCGCGCGGCAGCAGGAAGCGCCGGCGGGTGAGGACAGACGACCCGTGATCAATGCTTCCCAGCGACAACGCCTGTCCGATTTTCCCGGGGCCGGAACACAGCTGAGTCGCGTTCTGAGTCTTGCGCCGCAGCTGAATTCGGCGAATGCCGGCCATGGGCTGAATCGCACGGATCAACACAATCCCGTCATGCGTCAGCACGTTCAGCATCCAGTGAATACCGTAGCTGATGTAGGCATAAACGACGCCGGGTGACTGGCTCTCAAAGAACGCTCGCGCCGTCGGCCGAAAGAAAACATGGCATGCCGGATCGTCGGCCGCCGCGTAGGATTCTGTTTCCACGACCATTCCGCCAACACCATCCCAATGCAGATGTGTGCCGATCATATCCCTGGCGACATCCAGATGATGCCGATCGAAGAACTCAAGCGTCAGTCTTTCGCGATTCATCAGAGAGGCACAATTGCCGGCACCGCCGCAGGCACCGTGTATTCGTATCCGCCCTGAATACCAAGCGGCAGGCCGAGTTGCCAATACACGAACAGAAACGCGGACCACACAGTCAGAAACGTGATCGAATACGGCAGCATGATCGAGGTGACTGTCCCGATGCCGGTGCTCTTCACATAGCGCTGGCAAAACACAACGACGAGTGGAAAATACGGCATCATCGGCGTGATGATATTGGTGGTTGAGTCGCCGACCCGGTAGGCGGCCTGAGTGAATTCGGGAGAGATTCCCAGAATCATCAGCATCGGTACGAAGATTGGCGAGAGCATCGCCCACTTGGCAGATGCCGAGCCGATCAGAAGATTGATCATGGCGGTCAGCAGAATGATGCCGGCTATGGTCACAGCCGGGGGTGCATTCGTGCTCTTCAGAAAATTGGCACCTTTCACGGCCAGCAGGGCTCCGAATCCGGACTGCGAAAACGAGGCAATGAACAGCGCGGCGAAGAACACCAGGACCAGATAATACCCCATGGACTCCATCGCCTTGCTCATCCCTTTGATCGCGTCACGATGAGTCTTGAATGTGCCCGAAATGAAACCGTGGACAAGGCCCGGAATCAGGAAGAAGATAAAGATCAGCGGCACAATCGATCCCATCAATTTTGCTGCGGGCGGTTTGAGCGATGTCAATCGACGGTAGAGTTCCCAGTTTTCACCTTCCGGAGGCGTGGCCTGCAGAGATGAACCGGGCATCAGAGCCCACCATGCCAGAAGTCCGCCGCACACCACGATCGAAGTAACCGCGCAGACGATTCCCAGATTGTCGCGGCGGGTGAGTTCGGGAAGTTTTGGCATGTCATCCGGATCGCCGTCGATCACGGACGAACGCAGCTTGGGTTCGATCACATAGTCCGTGATCAGCCATCCGAGGGCCACGATCAGAAAGCTTGAGGCACCGGTGAAGTACCAGTTGCAAAGCGGATTGACGATGTATTCTTTATCGACCAGTTGAGCTGAGGTTGTCGTCAGACCAGCCAGCAGCGGATCAATGCCGCACGGAATCAGATTCGCGCTGAAGCCTCCGCTGACGCCGGCAAACCCGGCGGCAATTCCGGCAAGGGGATGGCGGCCTGCGGCATAGAAAATGATTCCCGCCAGAGGAATGACGACGACGTATCCGGCATCCGCGGCCGTGTGACTCAGCACGGCGACCAGTACCACCATCGGCGTCAGCAGAAACTTCGGCGTGAAGGTGAGCAGCGTCTTGAGCAGGGCACTGATGAATCCGGAATGATCAGCCACGCCCACGCCCAGCATGGCCACCAGCACAACTCCCAGCGGATGAAAACCGACGAAGCTTTCCGTCATGGTGGACAGGAACTCCGCCAGCTTTTCCAGCGTCAGCATGTTGACGATCTGAATGGGCTCCGTCTTTCCCGGCAGCGTTTCTGTAAATGGAATCGACGAACAAACGGCCGACATCGTCCAGATCATCAGAATGCCCAGCACGAACAGCACGGCAGGATCAGGCAGTTTGTTGCCGAGCCATTCAATAAAGTCCAGAAACACCATCACCGGACCGCGTGGCGCTGGAGTTGTTTCGTTTGCGGACGTGGTAGCCATGAAGAGATCCTGTTCGAGTTCCGTAAGCGACAGGGCGCAAGCGGGTTATTGATTTAATCGTAGGGTGCGTGAAGCGGAGCGCAACGCACCACCTGGGACAGCGTCAGAAAATGGTGTGTTCCGCTGTCGCTGCACACACCCTACTTGAATGTACCAAATTATCGCCGGCAATTGCCAGACACCTGCCGGAACGGCGCTGCGCTTGGTCCGGCCTACCCCGAAGTCAAACATTCACTTCGCAGTCGCCTGTTTTTTACGAAGCGAACAGTTCGCCGTCGAGTCACTCCGCTTCGATCTGGTATGCTGAGTGGATGAATCGTCCTTCACCCGCAGACAATGAAGATACAGAATTTCAGTTGCTGGGCCTGCCCGTCAACGATGATTCGCATGCCTTGCGTTCGCGGGAACCTTTTGAATTGCTGGTTTCACAGTTTGTCGATGAACTGCGACATGGCAGGAAGCCCTCGGTGGAACTTTACGCACGCAGGTTTCCACCACACGCCGCACGAATTCGTGAAGTGTTCCCGGTACTCGCAATGCTGGAACACACCCGCATCGCCAAAGAGGCGCAGTCAATCCGCCGCAATATGCCCGACAGATTTCCGTTTACGCGAATCGGCAACTGCGAACTCATCAGCGAACTGGGCCGCGGTGGCATGGGCGTCGTGTTTCAGGCCAGGGATCTGCAGTCCGGACATCTCGTGGCGGTGAAGATTCTGCCATGGCGAGTTTCCATCGTTCCCGAATGGGTTGCGCGGTTTGAGCACGAAGCACGGACGACGGCGCAACTTCGGCATCGCAACATTGTGCCGGTGTTTCGATATGGTCAGGAGAACGGTTACTGTTTTTTCGTCATGCAGTTTGTCAACGGCGTCGGCCTGGATCGCGTCATCGATCGACTCCGCGAAACGGATGGCATCGTCTATGCCGAAGAAATTCAGCGTCAGGAATCGCAGCGACATTCGGGAACGATGAAAACGATTCCCGTGGCAAAGGCCATATCCGATGCCGAATCTGACAGATCCCGGCGTCGCAGGCTGACGTGCACTTCGTGGAACAGCTTCGCCAAGATCGGAGTCCAGGCAACTCAAGCGCTGCGTGCAGCTCATGCTGCGGGCATTCTGCACAATGACATTAAGCCGGGAAACCTGTTGCTGGATGCAGATGGCCGAGTCTGGGTGACGGACTTCGGATTGTCGCAGCCCATCGAAGAACGTCGCTCAGACAAACCGGAACGCACGATCAGCGGAACGCTGCGTTATATGGCGCCCGAGCGAATGCTGGGGCAACAGAACGCCAATTGTGATCTCTATTCCATGGGCGCGACGCTGTACGAACTGTGCCTGCAGCGATCGGCGTTCGATCATCCGGATCGCGATGAACTCATGCGGATTATCATGGAAGACCGTCCCGTTCGGCCGCGTGACATTAACCGCGACATCCCCCGCGGACTTGAGACAATCATTCTGAACTGTCTTGAAAAGCATCCGTCGGATCGGTATCCAACCGCCGATGCCCTGCTCGCAGACCTGCTGAGATATTCACGCGGCCAAAGCGTCAGTTTCACCAGCCGTCGCTCGTTTTCCGGATTTTTCAGGGCCCTCCGAAAGCGACTGTCAAGGCGTTCAAGCCCCGATGGCCTGGAAGACAAGTGGGGAAAATAGATACGACATGAACTGGCTCGTCTATCACATCGTCAGCGGACAGGCATTCTTCACGGGAGTGGCCCTGCTGATTCTGGCCGCCGTGTCATCAACTCATTCCCGACCGATCTTCAGCCGGATCACAGTGCTGTCGTTCCTCATCGGCGTCATTGCGGTCGTCATTTCGTCAACGGCGATTTCGTATTGGTACTACGGTACCGCGGTTGCCGTCACACTGCTATGGATCGCGTCCCGGTTCAAGCCAGACTGGCGGCGCCGGACATCTCATGCAGTCGTCGTCGTGTGGCTGATCGCCGCGTTGATCGAACTTCCGTACCACTTCACTCCATCTCTTGATCCCGCGCGGACTCGGACGATTACGGTCATTGGAGATTCCGTCACCGCTGGCGTTGGTGGTGATGAGACATCCGAAACATGGCCCAACCTGCTGGCTCGTCAGCATCAGATTGCCGTGCAGGACATCTCGCATATGGGTGAGACTGCAGCGTCGGCACTCAAACGGGCGAAGTCACAGTCAATCGTGTCGTCCGTGGTGGTCGTTGAGATTGGTGGCAATGACGTGCTGGGTTCAACCACATCTGCGCAGTTTGCACTTGATCTCGACGCTCTCCTGGATCATCTCGAAGCGCCAGATCGTCAGGTAATCATGTTCGAACTGCCGCTGCCTCCGTTCTGCAATGAGTTTGGTCGTGTTCAAAGGACGGTCGCCGCAAAGCACAACGTGGTCCTGATTCCAAAGCGAGTCTTCCTGTCCGTCATTGCCGGCAGCGATTCAACACTGGATTCCATTCATCTTTCACAGACCGGCCATCAGTTCATGGCGGAATGCGTGTGGAGTTTCGTCCAGCGCGCGTTTGACTCAAGTCACCTCTGAGGACCATCGCTGAACCGTAAGGCGAGCGGCAGAAAAGAATTGACCGTTGCTGAATTCGCAAGAATTCAGGACATCGCGATATGGTGTTCGAAAAAGGACCGGTCTTTTCGCAGATGCTGCTGGCGGATGAAATCAACCGAACTCC
>JANOUN010001065.1:0-2443 GCA_031416875.1 Planctomycetota bacterium
CGACGGGAAACAATCGCCCCGGGTCGGTAACGCCTGAGCGATTGTGAGGGGCGATGCATGCGTGTGACTTTCTCAGATTCGCGTTCGAACAGGATCCGGCATCATGCTGCCTGAAGAACTTGACTATATCCGTTGATGCGACGTGCCGGAACCAAATCTGACTCAGCAGCGAGGATTGCGAGGTGGGACGCGGGTTCCTATACTCCGCGCGACCAGAAATGAGTCCGGCGAGCGGAGTGGCGTGAGCCCTCCGGTACCTCGTTTTTGTACCGGCAAGCTGACGCATGCCGCTCGCCAATTGTCTCACTCATGACCACGCGGAGGATAAGTCAAAACCAGGCGTGTGGTGCCGGGTCGGTGGCGGAATGGAGCGAAGTCGCTTGATGTAATGAGGCTCTCGCGTTCATAATCCCACCCGGCTGAAAATGGACTTTTCATGGCCCACACGGGAGCAGCGTGAAGATGATCTCGATTACCGAGCAGTTTGTTGAATCCGCCTCAACAAATGCTGACGCGACGAAGAATGGTCGAGCCCTGGTGGTCAAGGGCAAATTTACGACGCTGCACAAGTCCGCCGACGACACGCTGCTGTTCGGTCAGTGCCAGGGAAGCGGGAAAGATCCGTATCTTTGTTCCGCTGATTTTCAGGTCGCTGAATCGCCCGTGTTTCGCTGCAACTGTCCCAGTCGGCAGTTTCCGTGCAAGCATTCGATCGGTTTGATGTTCGCCTTTGTGCAGGGAAAGAAATTCACGGTCGCCGATGTGCCGGAATCGATCGCCTCCAAACGCGAAAAAGCAGTCGCCCGCGTTGAGAAGAAAAATGTCGAAGCCGAAAAACCTCGAGTCGTCAATAAGTCGGCTCTGGCGAAAAAGATTAAGGCACAACTGGATGGCATTGATCTGCTCGAAAAGCTGGCGCTGGATCTTGTGCGGCTGGGAATTGGCAACATGAATGCCAGGTCAGCTCATGAAGTTGAAGACCAGGCGAAGCAACTTGGCAATGCCTATCTGCCGGGTGCTCAGTCGGCACTGCACAACTACACGAGACTGTTTTACACGTCGGATGGGGAAGAACGATCGTCGGCTCAGCGTGAAGCGATCTTCAGTGACGCCCTCGATCAGTTGGGACGACTGCATTCGCTGGTCAAACAGGGACGGGCCTGTCTGCAGTCGCGACTGGACGATCCGGAACTGGCCCCGGAGACCGAAACCGGGATCGCGGCATGGCTGGGGCACGCATGGCAGCTTCGCGAACTCAGGGATGCCGGTCTGGTGCAGAATGATGTTGAGCTGATTCAGCTGGCCTTCAATTCCCATGATGACGTGGCTCGCAGGGAGTTTGTCGATACGGGAATCTGGATGAATCTGAACTCGGGAAAGGTTCAGATTACTCAGACGTTTCGACCTTACAAAGCCGTCAAGTACATCAAGAGCGAAGACAGTTTCTTTGAGTGTGCTCAGGTCAAAGAACTTTGCGTCTATCCGGGAAACGTAAATCCCCGAGTTCGCTGGGACGCGATGTTGCCTCGACCGCTGACTGCCAAAGACTACGACACCATTCGTGGCCACGGTCATGCCGACTTCTCCGCCGTCGTGAAAGACGTGAAATCACAATTGAAGGGTCCGCTGGCCGACAAGCAGCCGATCTATGCGATCAACTTCAGGAAGATTGCCAATGTGGGTGATCTGCTGGTGGTCGAAGATGCGAAAGGCGCACGATTGGTGATGACCGATGCGGGGATGTCGGAAGAACCTCGCAGCACTCACCTGTTTCCGCTGCTTCCGCCCGATCTCTTCAGCAACCACACGCTGATCGTCCGTTTTCGACATGATCTGGATACACGCAAACTGCACATTAAGCCGCTGAGCATCGTGACGAAAAAATCCATTGTGAGACTGACGTTTTAGAAGTGAAAAATCATGAGCATTCCGGTTCTGACTCAGGTATACGACGAAGTGCGTCGCCTGTCGATCGCAGGCAGCGTCGTGGCTTCGGGAGATTTTCGTCTTAAGAAACTGATCGCACCGCTCGAACAGTCCGGCCAGAAAGCGCCGGTGTTCGCAAAGGTGGCGCAGGCTGTCACGAAAGTCGTGGAAAGCAGCGACAGGAACTCCGCCGAAGCCTTGCTGGAATTGAGTACACTGGTCAACGCCGTGCTGTACACGCAGGGTGAAACCGGTGCTGCCGGAACGCTGGAAGACATCAAAACCACCAGCCTCGGCCAGCAGCAGACACAGACCCCAGCTCGCGTTCTGAAGCCATTGCTTGAAGCGTTGACGACCAAGGGCAGCGGTCGTCTGGAAATCATCAGGGAAGCTCAGGAGCGCGGTGCGTTTAAGGATCTGCGACTGATCAGCCCGGCGCTCGCCGCGCTGGATGATGTTTTTCCGGAAATTGCCGACCTGATTGCCGAAAAAGTGCTGCCCATCTTTGGCAAAGCCA
>JANOUN010001066.1:0-7143 GCA_031416875.1 Planctomycetota bacterium
CAACAACCCGCCAGCGCGGTCCAGTTGATAGAACAACGATCGCATTACTCCGGCACTTTAGCGGTTTGCATGCGGCGCACAATCTCACGCATTGCGTCCGCTTGCGCTTTTCGACTGTCTTTTTCGTAAGCATTCGCAAGCCATGCTCGCACGGGGATTCGAGTGGGATCAAGTTCCAGCGATTTTTCCGCCGCTGTGATGCCTTCCTTCAGCCGTCCGGAATTCATCAGGACATCCGCACGAATCGCATGATATCCGGGATGGCCCGCGTCATTTTCAATGCACCGATCAACATATTCGAGCGACTGCGCCCAGTTGGCCTGCTGGTACGACAAATCCAGGAGGCTAGCGACTGCGGATTCTTCGGCAAGCGAAACACTCTGTGCCCTCTTCAGGTATTGCACGGCCCGTTCCGTTTGCCCGTGCTGCATTGCCAGCGCTCCAAGTGTTGATAAGGTGAGACCATCTGCAGGATGCACGGCCAGCGCTGATTCCAGCAGACCTGCCAGGTCAGGAGGCGACTGCTGTCCTTTCTTGCTGAGCCAGGACCAGATCGCGACGCCCATCGCACGGTGTTGCTCCCATTTCGGCATTCGCTCATGAGCGTCGTCGAAGAACCGCAATTGCACTTGACCCTTCTGATCCGTACCGGTTCCTTCGTTTGCCTGACGGAGAATGCGATGATCCGTTTGTGTCACATGTGAGATATTATTCGAATCACGATGAGGCATGTGGCACGCAGTACAGGAATCACCACGCTCGATTCTGAGGGGCATGCGTTCACTGCAGGCGTGATGCTGCCAGCAGGGTTTCGAGCGATTCGTCTGCAGAACATGCGTGTCCCTTTGACAGCCTGACACGGAAACGCGATTCTCATGCGACTTCCGTAGCTGAATTCGCAAGAATTCACAGAAGCCCTGAATTCATGCGAATTCAGCTACGGTAGATTCTTTCTGCTGCTCGCCCTATTACGGATACGTACGTTGCCTTCCACCTTTCAGCTGCGATGCCTGCTGGCCGTCTTTCTTTCAGGAGCCAGTGCTCTGACGTTCGAGATTCTGTGGCAGAGGCAGATGTTTCTGATCTTTGGTGCCAGCGCGCCAGCGACGACGGCCGTGCTGACAGCCATTTTTCTGGGGATTGCATTCGGCAGCCTCATGGCCGCCCCGCTGACGAATCGATTTCGTCGTCCGCTGATTGTGTTTGCATTGATGGAAACGACCATCGGCGTCTGGGGATTCTGTATTCCGTTCCTCCTTCCGATCACGAACGAGCTGTACCTCTTCATGGCTCTGAGACTTGGTGAAGCAAATCCATTGCTGATCGCTGTTCGATTTGTACTCGCGGTGGGACTCCTGTTGCCGGCGACCTTGTGCATGGGGGCGACGATCCCTGTGATGGTGGCGGGGCTGTCGGACAGTGAGAAGTCGCGAGTTTCAACCGTCTACGGAATGAACACGCTGGGGGCGGTGCTGGGGGCGGCCCTGACGGGCTTGTTTCTGATTCGAATGCTGGGCATGTCACAGACTCGATTTGTCGCGGCGGGATTGAACATCGCGGCCGCCCTGTGCGCAGCCCAGGCCGCTCGTCGTACAGGTCTGTCAATCCCTGTTCCGATAACGCCATCGAATTCACGGCCAATCGCAGGCGATTCCCGACGTGTGCTGGGCATCATGTATTTTGCAGCTGGTTATGTTGCGCTGGGTCTGGAAGTGGTCTGGTTGCGTCTGCTGGGGATCGTCAATACCAACTCGACCGTCACTTTCTCTCTGACGCTTGCCGTTTATCTGCTGGCAATGGGGCTGGGCAGCCTGATCCTGTTTCCGGTACTCCGCCGCTTCATGCAGGCGAAAACGATTTTCGCCACAGGAAATCTTGCTGTCGCAACTGCCTCCCTGCTCACGTTTCCGGTGATTTACGCCGCGCCAGAACTCAACTACTGGAGAATCGCAGAACCTGCCGCCCATGGCACACTGACCCTGCTGGATATCTATTCGACAGAGGCAATCATCATCGGAGTGCTGATGTTCCTGCCTGCATTTTGCATGGGGTTGATCTATCCTGCGGTCTGCCATTCACTGGAGGCGACTTCCGCCGAGCGGGCACGCTGGATTGGCACCTCGTATTTTCTGGGGACACTTGGTGCCGTGGCCGGAATTCTGACGGTGTCGATGTGGATCATTCCGGCGATTGGTCTGCATGCGGCATTTGCGCTGCTGGTGATGACGTCGGCTGGCATTGGGTGTCTGTCATGGATGACGACACAGACAGGTTCAAAACGCTGGCTGGCTCCGGGGATCGGCATTGCCCTGAGTTGCTGGGCGATCATGATCGCCGTCGAAGCACGTCCGGCACTGCGGGAGTTTACATCCGGAAAGATTGGAACTCGCTGGTTTGAATTCTCAGTTGCCAACCCGGATTCCAGGGTTTCCGAGATCCGCAGATTCAAGGCTGGCAGTTCAGGAACAGTCATCATCAAGAAGCAGCAAGGCCGCGATGATCATCTCGTCTACGTCGATGATCAGCTGGTTGCATCCACAAATATGGAAGCGCGCGTCGATGCCCTGATGCTGGCACATTTGCCACTGATGCTGCACCCCGATCCTGCCGACGAACTCACCGTTGGATTCGGCAGCGGCGGGACCAGCTACGCAATTACGACGCATCAGCTTGAAGCGTTCTGTGTTGAGATTGAGCCTGAGGTTCCTCGCTCCGCCAGCTTGCTGGAACGGCAAAATTTCGGCGTGCTGAGCCACCCTCAATTCCATCTGATTTTGAATGACGCCCGGGATCACCTGAGTATCGGTCGTCAGCCGTATGACGTGATTGCCACAGATGTCACAAATCTGCAGTACAAGCAAAACAGCAGTCTTTACACGGTGGAGTATTTTCAGCTCATGCGAAGAAAGCTGCGACCCGGAGGGATTGCCTGCGCATGGATTCCCATGGCGGCGATCAATACTCAGGAACTGCGAATCCTGATGAAGAGTTTTCAGCATGTCTTTCCACATGCCACGCTGTGGTACCTGAATCATACTCATACCAACTTCGGGATTCTTATCGGCACACCTCGGGTCCTGACGATGGATTTCCAGCGAATGCAGCGGGCCTTTTCAATCCCGGCTGTCGCAGAGAATCTGAAGCTGATCGGCGTGACGGATCCGCTGCAGATCATCCACAGCCTGCATCTGGATGAACATGGCTACCGGGATTTCTGCGGCGAAGTTTCGCTGCATACCGACAATGATCCGGTCCTCGAATTCACTTCTCCGCTTTCGTTCTACCAGTACAACGAGACCTTCCGCGATAACCTGAGTGCAACCCTGCCGTATTGTCCGCAGGATTCGCGTCCCCTGTTGACCGGCTTGCCGGAAGAACGAAATGCGGAATGGAAACAGCACAAAGTCGCTTCCCGGAATTTCTGCAGGGTGATGGTGCACTTCTACGAATTTCTTATTCACCGAGGCCGGAATGATCGTGACCGGGCCATTCAAAGTCTTAACGAAGCATCCGCTTTCGCCAAAGTCGGTATGAACGCGATGCCACAGGACACTGGTCGAGAACAGTTCTACGTGCAGTTCTTCTCGGCAGCTCAGCAGTGGATCGAATCCATGTAGTGGCGGACGTTCCAGGACTGACGTTTTGCTCAGCATTCGGCGCACTTCTTTAAGTCGCCTCTGCTGAGCATTTTTTTTTGCAACATCTTGTCAGGCCTGACAACCCGTGATGACGCATACGGAAACCTGTCAACGGCGATTATCACCGCCGTCCTTCCTGCAGACGTTTCCAGCAGCTCGTCCGAAAACCCGCACAGCGCGCCTGTCTGTGTACCGGAAACGCAAAGCTCCAGCCGAGCCACGATCGTCGAAAACGCGGGAGGTTCGCACAGCTCGGTAGTTGCTAACTTATTGCAGCAGCGCGATCTCAACATTGAGGCCGGGGCCAAATCCCAGCATCGCGCAGGGCAAACTGGCGTTGCGCGTTCGCAATTCGTCCAGAATGAACAAGACCGTCGGCGATGACATGTTACCACACCGCTGAAAGACACTGATGGACGGATCAATTTGCTCATCGGAAAGTCCCGCGGCTTCGGCAGTTGCGGCGAGGATTCTTGGACCGCCGGGATGAATCGCCCAGCTCTTGATTTCACTGCGCGTCAGGCCGTTGCGTCCCAGAAATTCGTTGAGGGCGCCAGGCAGCATGCGCGTGATCACGCCGGGAACTTCCGGGGACAATGTCATTTCAAATCCGTTGTCTCCGATTTTCCATGTCATCAGCTCGCTGGTTTCAGGAATCACGAAAGAATAGTTATCGACAAGTCGGCCGGGAAGCTTTTCTGAGCGGCCGTCGCTGCGGGGTGTTGCCCGGCCGATGACCGTGGCAGCACCGTCCGCGAAGAGAGAATTTGCCACGATCTGCTGCGGATCCCAGCCATACTGATGATGCAGCGTGCAGAGTTCCACGGCGCACATCGCGACCACGGCGTTCGGGTCGGCCGCTGCAAAGCTATGGGCCACTCGCAGGCCGTTGAGTGCACCGTGGCAGCCCATGAAGCCGACGTGCGTCCGCGCCACTGTGCGCGAGAGACCGAGATTCTCGATCAGAGACAAGTCGACCCCCGGAGCGCTGAAGCCGCTGCAGGACACGGTGATCAAATGCGTGATCTCAGCAGGATCGATCTTCGCTTCCTGAATTGCTTTCGCAGTGGCCTTCATCGCAATCTTTGGAGCTTCATTCTCGAAGCGATTCATGCGCTCGGCAGTGCCCGGTCCGCGATCTTCGGGACCTTTGACGAATTCGAAGAATCGTTCGGCAGTCGCTTCATCGTCCGAAGAGGATTCCAGCAGCACACTGTGACGCGATTGAACTCCGGCGCGCCGATACAGCGCTTGAATCAGTCCTGACGGATTCCTGGAACCAGTCAGTTCCGGCGCAACACATGTCGCGGCAAACGTGGCCATGCCGGCTTGTGAAATCGAATGCTCAGGCAACGCTGTGCCAAGGCCAAGTATCTCAAGATTGTTCATCAAACAATTTCCAGGGCTTCAGGAACCCGATTGATCCGGCTCACCAGATGCTGGGTTAACGACGGGAATAATTGGCATGTTGTCAGGACTGGTGGCCACAGCCAGGGATGTCTGAGAGTCGCTGACAACACGCGGCAGATCTTCTGCTGTGTGCGGGTCATTTTGTGGAAGGACGATTGCCAGCGATTGATGAGTTCATCCGACCAGCCATCGCGAATCGCCGAGACCACGAAAGGGATGGCGCCGGTCGCCGCCGTGAGAGCCCAGGCCATGCCTTCGCCGGTGAATGGTTCGACATAGCCCGTGGAATCTCCGAGCAGAAACAAGCGATGTCCGGCAATGCGCCGCGCGGATCGGGTCAACGGCACGGTGCCTTTAATCGTCGCATGCTGAAGTTCCTGCGGCATCGAAACTCCTGCCGAACGAAAGATGTTCGCCAGGCAATCCAGCGGCGAATTCGACTTATTCAGGCACGATGGGTCGATTGCGGCGGCAAGATTCAGCTGATTGTTCTCGATTTCCACAACTCCAGCGTATCCCTGCGGTGCAACCGCCATCAGCACTTCACCTTTTCTGATCCAGGCATCTGCAGCAGCACGGGGAAACACGGCTCCCAAACCGATTCTGGAACCGGCTTCGGGCTCCGCCTTGAAATTCGAGAGGAGATGGAGACTGGGTTGGCCGAGTCCATCGCAGACCAGGACGACCCTGGCGAAGACATGCACATCAGGCGACGCGGTGATTTCGTTGTTGCAGACTGTCGTGCCATGGGGAGTGTGGCGATTCGCGAATCGAAGCTGAACGGTTCGCTCTTCCGGGCGATCAGTTTTGCCGGGGGCAGTGTTTTCAGGGAGCCCTTCATCAGACTCAGATGCGAGCGGCTGAACGGAAGCCGTCACGCCGTCCACAAATTGACAGCCGGAAGCAACTGCTTCATCGACAAGCCACTGATCCATGGTTCGCCGTGAAACCGCGAAACCAGACGGCATCGGCACATCGAGTCTGCGGCCGCGATACCGCACCGCGAGCGACGATGTTGTCGCGGGTTGAAGTTTGAGTAGCCCGGATTCCAGGCCAGCCAGCCTGAGCATCTGGAATGCGCGTCCATTCACGCAGCAACCACAGACTTTGTGACGAGGAAAACGGTGACGTTCCAGCAGCACCGTTCGCAGTCCTGCTCGAGAACTCAGGAATGCAGCCATCGATCCGGCAATGCCCGCTCCGATGATTGCGACGTCGAAATGCTGCGAGTCGATGGAATGGCTATCCGGCATTGACGTCTCGATCGTCTGGACGCCATGACATTGTGAATCGCTGCGGCCAGTGATGCTGCAGAACGGCATTTGAGAGTCCTGCCCTGGCGGCGATGTTCAATGCCTCGCTCGAAGTAAACGCGCCTTCGACGGACATGGGCCCATCAACGCGTACGACATGACATTGCGTGAAAATTCTGCAGCCCAGCCAGGCCAGCCAATAACCAAGCCTTGTGCGCCTCAGATCATCAACGAGGACCAGTTGCGTTGCCGCCGCTTTCATACGATGGAGCAGCAGAATGGCATCTGCTTCGTTCAAATGATGCAGAAACAAGCTGCACATCACGACATCGTATGTTGGCTGAGGAAAGGGCTGCTGAAGTGCGTCGCACTGAAAAAATCTTACGTTGTCACAATGGGCCGCTGCTGCCTGGTTCGTTGCAAATCCCAGGGCGGTGGGGCTGATGTCGCAACCATCGATCGTGACAGAAACGCCGTCTCGCTCAGCGAGACTGGCCAGTCGAATGGCAAGATCGCCACCCCCAGCCGCAAGATCCAGGATGGTCAGCGGTCGTTCGCCTGAATTCGCTCTCGCCTGCCTGAGGATCTCTTTCCAGACAGTTCTCTCTGATCGACTCAACCAGTTAATTCGTCTCAGACTTGCGAGCGCGTGACGGTGAGTGTTGCCGTTCAGTGACGGATCGTCCATCAATTCAGCCTGGCGATTTCGAGAGGAGAGATTAATCGTCATGACAACATCAATGTTCAGACTGCCTCTGACCGAAGTGAGATTCGTGCCAGGAGTCTGTCCCGATACACCAAAACTGTGAGCCGCAAGGCGCTAGCCGCGGGTAATTCGCCTG
>JANOUN010001067.1:0-2092 GCA_031416875.1 Planctomycetota bacterium
CGCTGGGAACCGTCCTGGACGCATCCGTCTTTGGCTGGTACCAGTCCTACACGGACGGCACTCGCGACACGCTTGCGAGCACCACGCCCATTCTGCTCAACCAGTGGTTCCACTTGAGCGTCGTCCGCGACGACGACGCCAAGACCGTGCGGCTGTACGTCAACGGCCTGGAGGAATCCAGCCTCAGCTACGCAGGCAAGACCGTCGTCCCTCTCCAGAGCAGCAAGTTTCTGGGCGGTTCCACTCCGGCCTATCCGGCTGACTTCATCGACGGCCAATTGGACGAGGTCGGCATCTACAACCGTGCCCTCAGCTTCGCCGAGATTCAGGCGCTCGCCGCGCCCGGCAGCGCCGGCGATTTGAGTGGAGTCGTGGTCAACCTGCCGCTGGGCACGGCCAGCGGGCTGACGGGCGGCATCGCCCTCATCCAGAACGTCATCGGCAGTGCGGGCAACGACATCCTCGTCGGCAACGGCGGCAACGTGCTCAACGGCGGCGCAGGCCGCGACCTGCTCATCGCGGGTGCTTTCGCCAGCGATCTGTTCGGCGGCGACGACGAAGACATCTTGATCGGCGGCACGACCGACTACGACCGTGACGCCGCCGCGCTCATGGCCATCATGGCCGAATGGACGCGCACGGATGCGGACTACGCCTCTCGCGTCGCCAATCTCAAGAACGGCGCGAACGGCGCCCCGCTCTTGAATGCCACCAGGGTCCGCTCCAACGGCGGCGGCAACACACTCAACGGCAACGCGGGACTGGATTTCTTCTTCGCCAACCTGGACCTGGACACGTTGGACAGAGATTCATTCGATCCATTCATTGAAGAGCTGGTGGAGGTGTGATGCGGTAGCAGCAAAGCGGCCGGTGAGGCCTTACCGCGACGAAGGACACTCACCGGCCCGGCACCATTTCGAGCCGACTCGGTGATGAAGACACTCGACCAAGTGATCCACGCCGAAGCCATCTTTCCCATCAACGATGAACTACATCCGTTCCAACCGTCAAGTATTCGAGTAGATCGAGAATTTCGTTGGCTTGAAAACCATCAACCAGACCAGATGGCATGGGTGAAACAGGCGATTCTCGAACCGACTCGATCTCGCTCTTATCAATTTCGATCGTTTCCGTTTCTTTGAACGAGTCCGTGGAAATTTGAAGCTTCTGAGAACGATAATCCCCTTCGATCAGGATCCGACCAACAATGACGCGTCCATCCACAGTCGCCACTTGAACCTTGCGATAGATTTCCGCAACCACGTGGGAGGGTTCGATGATCGAATGCAAAATGTCTTTGCGGCTGAAACGGCTGGCGATCAGCGTCAAGTCGGGGCCAACAGCAGGGCCGCGTGCGCCGCTTCGATGACAGCGACTGCACATCGCTTCGACGAAAACACCCGCACCTCGCTGGGCGTCAGGTCGATAAGTGTCATCTGACAGCCGGAGAACGAAATCGTTCATCGTCCATTGCTTTACCGTCGGGCGAGAAACAACAATCGGTAGGCCTTCGTTCGAATCGACATTAGGGTCGATCAAATTGACCAGCTCGTTACGTTCTTCATCGCTCAATTTTGCAGTCGCGTCGCTTCGAATCTGGTTTAAGAATTTCTGCATCCCTTCGCCACATATAAAACTCGAACCTTCATTGAGTGTTCGGAAATACTGTTTGCGAGTCTCGATCGTCCAGCCTGTCTCCGCATTTCGTAAAGCAAACAAGGCGTGTAAGCGTTGTTCTTGAACCGGGCTGTTCAACAAGGTTCGAGAAGTATTCGAGACGATCGTTGAGGAGCCAAGGGATACTAGAATCGAAGAGCAAGTCCCCAAAAGATTGGTGCTTGTTCCGCATCGACCGTGCCAAATCCCAGACGACGAAAGATGTGAAATAAGTGGCTCGAGCTGCTCTACGATGCCTAGCTTTCGGCGATGAAGTTCCTCTGCTGCGGAATGCTCCAGTAGCGAATAGCATTGCACGATTCCCCAGGCTTGGCTCAAGGCAAGTTCCGTTGGTTTCATTCCAATCAAACGATCCAAGACGGGATTGATAACGGATGGGTCACCGCTGCGAACGAGAGCAAGGCAGGCTTCGATG
>JANOUN010001068.1:0-1799 GCA_031416875.1 Planctomycetota bacterium
CGGCACACCGATTCAGTAATTCCGACATCTTGTTCAGGCTTTTAAACCGAAAGCCCACGTCACCCACCGCAAGAACTTCATCAATCAGCAGTACGTCTGGCTCCAGGTGGGCAAAGACCGCGAACCCCAGCCGCACTCGCATCCCTGAGCTGTAATTCTGGAGTGGCATGTCCAGAGCATGTTCGATCTCTGCAAAGTCAACGATCGCGTCGAATTTGCTTCTGGCGTCCGCCGTGGAAAAGCCGAGCAAAGCTGCCGCGGTGTAGATATTTTCACGACCGGTCAGTATTCGATTAAAACCAGCCCCCAATTCAATCATCGCCCCAATACGACCTCGCATGGAAATTCGACCGGAATCGGGGCGGATCAGATTGTTGAGGATCTTGAGCAGCGTGCTCTTGCCGGCTCCGTTGTGACCGATCAGGCCCAGACATTCGCCGCGACGGACTTCAAACGAAATATCCTGCAACGCCCAGAATTCGTCCTGACGTAACTGGTGGCTTCGAGCATTTTCGGCTGCGTTGCCGTTTGCATCATGCGCCCAGGGATTGAGTGAATGTGCAACGTCCTTCACGCCGTACCAAAGCGAACGCTTCAGCGAACGGCAGAATTTCTTCGAGACATGCTCGGCTTTGATCAGGACGTCAGACATGAGGGGGCAGTTGGCAGAGAATCGCACGTTGACAGTCGTCAGTGGGCAGTGAATCGCAAGTTAACAGTTGGTGGTTGACAGGTGGCAGTTGGAGGTGGCAGTGTTTTCCGGCTACTCCCAACTGGCAACTGCCAACTGAAGACTTCGTCGCCGTTTGATCAGCTGCTGAGGCGTTCGATGATGTGAGGCAATGAGACTTTGAGGAATATCAGCGACACGAACAGGACCGCAAGGCTGCTGATCAGGACAATGATAAATCCGGCCAGCATCGGTACTTCACCGCCGATGAGCCATGCTCGGGAACTGACCAGCAGTGGCGTCACCGGATTCAGTTGCATCAGCGTGCGGCCCCAGCCAGTCGCTGGCATTTGAAAAATGACCGGCGTTAAGAAGAAACCGAATCGAAGTCCCAGATGAATTGCACGGCTAAGATCGCTGAACAGGGCACTGACCGGGACACAAAACAGCCCGATTGCAGTTCCGCACAGAATGTTTGCCATCAGGCCCACAGGAAACAGCAACATCGAGAGCCGAAACTCGACGTGGTAGACCAACAGGAACGGAATCACAAACACCGCGGTGACCAGCGCGTTCAACAGCGACTTGCCAAATGCAGACAGAACCAACGCTTCGTGCGGAAAATTCACCTTGGACAGAGTGCCTCGGGCTTCATCGACAATACCAAGAGTGCCGACCAGCGACCCATTGAATGCTGTCCACAAAGCCGTTCCGGTAAAGACGAACAAAGGGTAAGGCAAATCACCTGAGTCGATATTGACGACATTTTGTGAATTCAGAAACACCCATACCAGCGTATTGGCCAGTGCCGGAAGAAGCAGCCAGAAATAGCCCAGAAAGCTGGAACGATAGGCCGCCTGAGTATCCCGCAGAAACATTCGCCATGCCAGTTGGGCGGTGACTGAACGATCCCGGATGATTGAGCTGAACGCTTCACTAAACGCATCAATACCGTTGTGTGGCGTGATGATGCGTTCGGAGAGAACGGCTTTGGAAATCGAAGATTGCACGATGTGTTCTGTTGCTCTGGTCTGGAAACTCGGAACTGCTGCGGACAACAGCATGCGGCGAGTTTCTGAATCATTCGGACCGTAGTGACTGCCAGTGTTGCAGCCATTTTTTTCGAAAC
>JANOUN010001069.1:0-1712 GCA_031416875.1 Planctomycetota bacterium
AAAAAACGGACTTTCTCGGTGGACTCCGTCCTTGGGAGTGCGGAAATTCATTTCCGCTTTAAGATATATCCGGAAATTGGAATTGCATTAAAGCCTGAGATTAGCGAAATTTAGGGCGTCTTCCCTAAATTCGTACGTTGCAAAGGACTGCGCGATGTCTGACACTACTACACGGAAAAAATAGTCTACCGATGTTACGGACGACCAGTGGGCGATTATGGAACCAATGGTTTGGGGCGTTTCTTGTGAAAAGGGCCGAGGTCGCCACCGAACAGTTTCGCTACGACATGCGGATAGACTCTGACAGAGAAATCAGAAAACGATCCGACCAAGAAGTACCAAATCCAAGCATGGCCAGGAGAGTATACCGGACTGCATTTGATCTCCATCATGTATGCAGCCTTCCACCAGTTTGCACCAGATACCGATATTGGAATCGACTGGAGCAAGGAATACAGAATCGCATTGGGAGAATGAATATCGTTCGCTCCATCAACCTTTCGTGGTCATTGCTCGAAAAACCAACCTCTCGGCAGGACTTTGCCATCAATGTCATGCAAAACGTCATCGAGAAATATGGCTCCGAGTATCTTGAAGCGTTGATCGCCGACGGCTCGGACTTCATTGCTATTTGCAAGACGCCAAACCTGAATCGGCTTGCTGCTCGCGTGATGTGGATGCACATTGTCTGTATAATAATGGCCTTCGTCACTTCGATCATCACCGCTGCGGAGGCAGAGTTTCCCCCAAAACAATTGTTCACCCATCACTGCGAAAAGTGTCACTCCGGTGTGAACTCGATGGGTGACTTCGCTGTCGCAAGTCTGACGGAGGATTTCACGGACAAGCAGAACCGCGAGCAGTGGCTGACTGTATTGGAGCAGCTCAAGGAGGGCAACATGCCTCCCAAGGACAAGCCGCGTCCGCCAGTGAAGGACGTGCAAAACGTGATGGACTGGATCGACAAACAAGCTGGAAAAGCAGAGATCGCCCGCAGGAAAACGGAGGGCCGCGTGGTGATGCGGCGCTTGAATCGGGCGGAGTATGCCAACACTGTCCGAGATTTGCTTGGTGTCGAGGTGGATTTGGCGGACCTGCTGCCGCTGGACAACTCGACCAGCGGTTTCGATAACAACGCTGAACTGTTGCACACTTCGTCGTTTTTGATGCGTAATTACCTCGATGCTGCGGATCGCGTGCTCGATGAAGCCATCGCGAACGAGCCGGAGCCGTGGATCTTGAAGAAGCGCTTCGACATCCGGGAAGAGAAGTCCGTCAAAGCCATTGGGAGTGTTTACCGGCATACCGATGACGGCGTCGCCATTTTCGCAACCTGGGAGTCGGCGAACATCCGCGTCACCATGTGGAACTTCCGCAGTCATGTACGCGGCAAGTATCGCTTTCGCATCTCCGGTTACGGTTTCCAAAGCGAAGGCAAACCGATCACCTTCCGTGTCACCGCTGGCACGCTCAAAGAAGTAACGGAAGAGCATCTTATCGACTATTTCGCCGTTCCTGCCGACAAACCGACCGTGGTCGAGTTCACTGAGCAACTCGAACCTGAGAACCGCATCCGCATCCTCGCCGAAGGCTTGCCCGCGCTCCCGCCTGCCGTTGAGAAAATCGGATCTGACAAGTACACGGGCCCTGGACTTGTGATCCAGTGGGTCGATGACGAAGGCCCCATTCTTGAATCCTGGCCGCCGCCCAGT
>JANOUN010001070.1:0-1834 GCA_031416875.1 Planctomycetota bacterium
GGGGCGACGATCGCATTTCGTCCGTCATGGTGGCTGGCCGCTTCAGGAACGGTGGTTTCGCTGGCTGTTGGCGTGATTGCAGGGCTGGCACCCGCAATCCAGGCCGCAACTGTTCCAATCGTCGGTGCACTTCGGGATGCGTGACATTTCAAAGACTTTCCACGAGTGCGACTGAGTTCTGCCGCTCACCACGCTGGTTCACATGTGACGGGAATCCTCGTTGGGCTGCGACCGAAACGGCAGCATCAGTATTCCCGGCAGTCGATCGACTTGCATTTCGTCTCTCAAATGCGGAAGTCCAATCGTCATTTGCTCATGCCCTTCCGCAGGTTGAGAGCGATACGTGCCGAGCAGAACGTCCCACCACGGCAGATTGAATCCGAAGTTGCTGTTTGTTTCTCGCTGAATCACAGAATGATGAACGCGATGCATGTCCGGCGTGACGACGATCCATCGCAGCAGGCGGTCCTGCCATGCCGCCATTCGTACGTTACTGTGATTGCACATCGCGGTGGCGTTGAGCAGTACTTCGAAGACGACAACCGCGACAGCCGACGGGCCAAGGACCACGATCACTGCCAGCTTGATGAACGCGGAAAGCAGGATCTCCAGAGTGTGGAACCGCAGACCTGTGGTTACGTCGAAGTCCAGGTCTGCGTGATGGACCATGTGCAAGCGCCAGAGTACCGGAATCGCATGAAACATGACGTGCTGCAGATAGATCGCCAGATCGAACGCCAGCACGGATATGACCACCTCGACCCAGGACGGCCAGTCGATCTGATGCAGCAGGCCCCACGCTCGTGTCTGGGCAATGATGGCCGCGCTCATCGCGGTGATCGGCACAAATAAGCGAGCCAGGACGATGTTCAGGACCACCAGGCTGAGGTTGCTGGCCCAGCGGGGAGCTTTGCTGACCGTCAGCGGACGGCGGGGTGCGAACAGTTCCCAGAGTGTCATGACGAGCAGGACACTGCCGAAGTACCCCATTCGCACCGCGATTTCAACTTGCTCGGACAAGCTTGGTTTACTCCTTTGACTTCCAGCAACTGCTTCCGGCGAATCGCACCAACGGCATTTGTTGAAACGAGACTAAAACGTCAGCACTTTGTCACTCTCGGCAACCATGCGGTGCAAGTCCTGCATGGTTGAGAGGGGGCAGATATCGGATCCCTCGGACTGTCGCACTTTGAGGCAAGTCCCGCATGCCATGATCTTGCCGCCAGCGGCGACGAGCATTTCCATTTGCTCGGTGACCTTGAACTTTTCGGTGTTCAGTGACTCTGCTTCGACTCCTTTCCCCAGCAGGAACACCTGCACTTCATCCTGAGAGTGCTTCACCGAATAGTTAGCAAAGCGGAATGCATTCCATACGCTTTCCGGGTCGTTGGAATAAATGCAGATGCCGAGTTTCATCGTCGCGAATCTCCGGATAGAACGTCTTTTCAAACATGCAAATGGTACGTCGCACGCATTTTACTTCGACCTCTGTACGAATGGCGGTCGGCACATGTCGAACGGCTGCTTCGACGAGTCGTACGGCAGAATCGGTGTCGCCGGCAACGGCGGTGCGCTCGCGATGCAGGCCCACGCCACGCCTACACCGACCAGTATCGCCACCAGAATCGATGGGAGACCCTGCCTTGCCGAGGTGCAGCAATTGGTGAATGCTCCCACCAGACACACGGCAGTCAGTACGCAGAACACGGCAAGGCTTTGAGCGGGCCCGTCACCTCAGCCAAAAAGAGCCGGTGGGCATTCCAGCTTGCTGAACAAAACCAGATACTCGTGAAAGGCTGCCACAAACAGCCCGGCCCATGCGAACGGCAGGGCG
>JANOUN010001071.1:0-3584 GCA_031416875.1 Planctomycetota bacterium
AGTTCCGGCAGGTCTCTGGCAAGTGCCGGAACTGCGCTGCGCTTGGTCCGGCCTACAAACTACAAACCGGGCTTTGGAGGCGTCACCGGATTTTTCCAGGGATCGACGCATTACGTCACTGTATCGGATTCCTTGATGGAGTACAGGCGTTAGCCTTCCGCGCGGCACTGCAAGAACTTGGAAAACTGTGTCGTCTGAGTCTGTTCGACCGGCGATCAAGGCCTTATAAATTTCCGGTTGTGAAACTCCGCATCGAAATTCGGCCTGCAGGGCGAATTTTACATCACAGGATCCATGAAGATATCCTCTCATTCAATCACCACTGCGCAGTTGCACGGCTGCGTGGCCATCGGGAACTTTGACGGAGTTCACCTGGGCCATGCCGTGATGCTCAAAACACTGCGGGAGTTGGCGGCAGAGCAGGGGGCTCAGGCCGTGGCCGTTACGTTCGACCCGCATCCGATCGCGGTGCTGCGTCCGGAGTTCACCCCACCCATTCTGACAACCGTCGAAGACCGAATCGCATTGCTGTGCGCTGCCGGAGCGGATTCGGTGATTGTGTTGCCTGTCACAAAGTCGCTCCTGGAAATGACCGCAGAACAGTTCTTTCATGCTGTTATTTTGGATACGTTTCATGCAAAGGGTGTGGTCGAAGGGCCAAATTTTCGGTTCGGCCGGGATCGAAAAGGCGACACGGCGATGCTGCAAGGATTCTGCGAGCGCGCGTCTGTCCCGTGTCGCATTGTGAGTCCGGTCGAAACCAACGGTCAATTCATTTCATCCAGCCTCATTCGCGAACTCATCTGCAGTCGAGCCCTGCGTCAGGCGGTGGAGTTGTTAGGACACCCGTACCGTATGACGGGATTCGTGCGGCGCGGAGCAGGGCGTGGTGCCGGGCTCGGTTTCCCCACTGCGAATCTTTTGGAAATTGCCACGCTTCTGCCCGCGCACGGAGTCTACGCCGGTCGAACGACGCTGGATGGCAGGGATTATCCGGTGGCTGTCAGCATTGGCCCGAATCCGACATTTGGCGAGCACCGTGAAAAAGTGGAATGCCATATCGACGGCTTTTGCGGCGATCTCTATGACAGGAAATTGCAGGTGGATCTGCTGTCTGAGATTCGCCCGTTGCAGTCATTCGATTCCATCGAACGCCTCGTGCAGCAGATCCGCGAGGACGTGGAGACGACGAGGTTGAAACAGCCCCCGTTTGTTTCCGGAGGGTAACGGAATTGCTTTTGGAACACTGATTTTCACTATACCGCACGCGGTAGACATTGGCTCGTTTAACCCCGTGCCCAGCGGGCGCGATTGTTCGTATTTGAGATTTGAGATTTCGTATTTGAGATTTTAGATTTGAAATATTAAGCGCGGGGCGTTGCCCACGCGGTTAAACGAAACTCCTTATCCAGCAGCAAATCAATGCCTGAACTCCCATCCCTCACCGATGCAGAACGAGCCCGTTATGAGTGGCAGATGTGGACGCCGGATATCGGTGAGGAAGGGCAGCGGAAGCTGAAGGCGGCCAGTGTGCTGGTGTCACGGATCGGTGGGGTCGGAGGCACGGTGGCGTATTATCTGGCCGCCGCGGGAATAGGAAAACTGGTCCTGGCGCATGCAGGCAGCGTCAAGCCGGGCGATCTCAATCGCCAGCTGCTGATGACCACAGACTGGCTCGGCAAGCCGCGCGTTGAATCGGCTCAGCGGCGTCTGCACGAGTTGAATCCGCATGTCGAAATTGTCGCGATCAATGAGAACGTTTCCTGTGCCAACGCGACGGCAATTGTGAAACAAGCGGACATCGTCGTTGATGCGGCTCCATTGTTTTCGGAGCGATTCGCCATGAACCGTGCGGCGGTCGAGCAGGGCAGGCCACTGATCGAATGTGCGATGTTTGATCTGGACGCGCAGCTCACGACCATTATTCCTGGTTCCACGCCGTGTCTGCGATGTCTGTATCCGATCGATCCTCCGCACTGGAAACGCGAGTTTCCGGTCTTCGGAGCGGTCGCCGGAATGATCGGAGCGCTGGCCGCACTGGAAGTGATCAAGCTCATCACAGGGATTGGCGAACCGCTGACAAATACTCTGTTATTGATCAATCTGCGGACGATGGAGTTTCGGAAACTCCCTACGGTGCGGGACGACCAGTGTCCGGTGTGCGGATGAATAGCTTGAATCGGCGAGCGGCAGAGCATCAGCTCAATGGCACTTGCTTTACCTCAAGAGTAGCAGGCACACGCCGTGTGCCGTCCGCCAATTCGCCCGTTTTCAAGGGCTTCGGCACTTGGAAAGTGCCTGCTACTTTCTAAAGGGGTGCAGTCGCGGATGATTGTTAAAGTAGGTCCTTTCTGCCGGAAAGGACTTTCGCCGTAAGGCGAACCGCCATAGGTCGCACATCCACTCCACGTCGCCGCGTGGCCGTCCTTTCGACCGCGACTCGTCGCTGGTCGCGGCGTGGCCGCGAAGTCCTGCTCGGCAAGCAGGACCTACCGAAATCGGCGACTGCACCCTTTCTAAGCGATTCGCGGGCAAAACACGGACTTCATTTCTCCCGCGAGGGAACACTGCTCTGCCAGACAAACATCAATCATGCCCCATGATTTGGGTTGCGGGCGAAGCCCGCGTCAAGGACTTCTTCCTGAATGTACACGAAGGGCTGACGCCCTGCCGCTCGCCGAGTTACGAAAACAGGGGCTGCTGAGAATTCAGCAGCCCCTGTGGTTCTAAGTCAATCTATGCCAGCCATTGCTCGTGAGCCTTATGGCAGGAACGGAGGGAATCCGATGTTCGGGAACAGTGGGTCAGCAGCAGCTCGTATGTTGTAGCCTCCGGTTGAGAAGGCATTCTGAATATTCTGAGTGACGCCGAAGTTGATGAAGGTATTGTTCGGGTCATTCAGACCTGGACCATTGTCAACCTCAAACAGATCGGCCTGACGATTCGACGCTCCGAAATTTCCCAGGAAAATGGCTTTCAGCGGATCGAGTGTCGTGTAGGTGGCCCCCAGAGGCGTCACATCGTCGCCTCGTGAACTTGGCAGGATCTGGTTACCCTCATTGTTCTGGAATCGCAGATCGAACTGTGCCGTGTCGTCCAGATAGATGGCGTCGAAGGTATTGATGCCAGCGTCATCCACAGAGGTGAAAGTTTCTCCAGCCGAGAGGAATGATGCGGTGCGGAAGTCTTCTTCCAGATTTCCACCGTAGGCATTGTTCTGAACATCGGCGGCCACATACGCACCTGTTCCGACGTTGATGAACAGACCTTCGCCCGTGACCAGATTTGTTCCGTTGCTCTGAATTGTGTTGTTGGTCACGGTGAACAGGCTGTTCTGAACCGTTCGCAGATTCAGGTACGGGGCGAGATACGCCGTAGTTCCGTTCACACTTCCTGCGTTCAGGCTCGTGAACTCTGGCTGCAGCGGATCGTAAAAGAATGGACCGAATACTGGATCTTGTGGGCGGTCATCTGCCGGATTAAACGGTGGATCTGGAAACGGAAAGTTTGCCAGATATACGAAGCGGCTCTGATTCATGTTCGCGTCAGCTCGGTAGAAGATCCCTTCCGTTCCGTTGGAACTC
>JANOUN010001072.1:0-2748 GCA_031416875.1 Planctomycetota bacterium
TAACGCGCTTCCCAAAAATGCCCGGAAACTTCTTCTTCACGGTTCCCGCGTTTTGCGATCGGCTCGGACAAACACTTCATGAACCACGACACATTCGACAGCCGCCTGCGCTTTTCCTTCAGACCAGAAACGTCGTTACGAATGTGACTGAGTTCCGGTTCCGTGGGCTCCGCCGGTGAACCATCTTTCTCCCGCCGCTGCGGAAACAGGTTCCACCAGCGCACCGCCAATTCCGCGTCCGACCATGTTTTCACCACATCCGGCCGAGTCCTCACGACCACATGCAGATGATTACTCAGCACTGCAAATCCCAGCACATCGACCGCAAAAATCCCTGCCAGGACTTCCAGCCGATCGCGAATCCATTGCTTCCGATGCGAAAAGTCTTTGCCCGTCTTCCGATCCTTCCCGCACAGGAACGTCCTCCGCACGCAGCGATTGATCAGATGAAACGCCTGAATCTCATCGTCCGCAAAAATCTCTCTCCGATTCACCCGTGGCATCGCAAACCTCCCCAGCATTCAAGGTCTGAAACTCAAGACTCGCCACCTTGCGAAAGCAGCATAAAAACCTCATCTTCCTTTGTCAAGTGTCTGGCACCTGTGTGCTTCCTCATTGCACCTGTGTGCTTCCTCCACCTGTGTGCTTCCTCATAACACACTGAATTCTCATCAGCCGGAAGCCCGGCGTGCTGCATTGTGCGATTTAAAAGGTGCATCTTGCGGTGGACTTCTCCCGAAAATCATACAAAGTCCAATTGGGATATCCAGTCATTGTCATTATTTGTGACAACCACTCGACAAGTACGCAGCGTAAGCGTCCGGGGAACCCATTGGCATGTCGTGCGCGGGGTCCGGGACAGTTGCTGCTGATCCCACCCTACGATGCGATGGCGAAAGTCCTTCACGCCATTGCCTGTATTTCCGTTCGTGTTTGTCTGTCCCAAACCCGCGATCACGCCGTTGGCGTAGAGCTTAAACATTCCCGCTCCTGGACTTCTTTCTGGTGAATGGAATTGAACGGCATGCCACTTCATGGGTAAAATTGCAGGTCTGCTCTCCGAACATCCCTCCTTTGATCCAATGCAGATTTGCCTGCCATGACGAATCCGTTTGTAGACAATATCGCCCGCGTGACGCGGCGTCAGATGTTTGGGACGACATCAACCGGGATCGGATTGGCGGCTCTGGCTTCGCTGTCAGGTTCATCCACTGCGAGCGCTGCCGACGGAGGATTGCCAGGAATGCCGCACATTCCGGCAAAAGCAAAGCGTGTGGTTGTCCTGTGGCAGGGCGGAGGCCCGTCACATGTGGATCTGTTTGACGACAAGCCCGTGATGCGGCAGATGGCGGGCAAAGACATTCCGGAATCGGTTCGCGGCACTACGCGACTTTCCACCATGTCCAGCGGCTATGGAAAGTGGCCGTGTCAGCCTGCCATTAAGCCGTTTCGTCGTTACGGGCAGGCCGGGATTTCTCTCAGTGAAATGCTGCCGAATGTCGGTTCGATCGCAGACGATATCTGCGTCGTCCGCAGCATGCACACCGAAGCCGTCAACCATGCTCCCGGAGTCACCTTGTTCATGACCGGGTCACAGCTTCCCGGTCGCCCCAGCATGGGGGGATGGTTATCGTACGGTCTTGGCAACGATACTGACAACCTTCCCACATTTGTGGTGATGACTTCCAGTGACAAGGCCAAGACCTGCGGTCAGTTGTTCTTTGATTACTACTGGGGAAGCGGCTTCCTGCCCAGTCGTTTCCAGGGCGTGCGTTTTCGCAATACCGGCGATCTTGTGCCCTACCTCACGAATCCGGCCGGTGTCAGTGCGGAATCACGCCGCGCGATGCTGGATGATCTGGCTGCGATGAATGCGGCGCATCTGGCAGACTACGGTGATCCGGAAATTGATACGCGGATCGCACAGTACGAAATGGCGTTTCGGATGCAGTCGAGCGTTCCGGAACTTGTCGATTTTTCCGGTGAAACCAAATCCACTCTCGATCGTTACGGCGCGGATGTACTGGAGAAAGGAACGTACGCCAACAATTGTCTGATCGCCCGCCGATTGCTGGAGCGCGGCGTGCGTTTTGTGCAGTTGATGCACGCAGGCTGGGATCAGCACGGCAACCTGTTTACACAACTTGAACAGCAATGTATCGATACCGAAGGCCCATCGGCGGCGCTGGTGAAGGATCTGAAGGAACGAGGCATGCTGGATGATACGCTCATCGTCTGGGGCGGTGAATTCGGTCGCACGCCTTTTGGTCAGGGAGATCCGGCAAATCCTAAAGGCCGGGATCACTTTGGGAAGGCCTACAGCTGGTGGATGGCGGGCGGCGGGATCAAACGAGGCACCGTCTACGGAGAAACCGACGACTTCGCCTGGAACATTACATCAAATCCCGTTCATGTCCACGACATGCAGGCCACGATGCTGCATTTGTGCGGTATCGATCACACTCGGCTGACCTACCGCTATCAGGGGCGACAGTATCGCTTGACTGATGTGCACGGTGAAATCGTGCAGGGGATCCTTGGATAGCAACGCGCTAGGGTCAGCGGCAGAAGTGATTTTACCGTAGCTGAATTCGCGGGAATCAGTCAGGCTCTGAATTCTTGCGAATCCAGCTACGGAACATGGAAAAAATTCTCTACTGCTCGCCTGACCGCCCATTCTCTCCTGCGCCCCGCGTCTCTGAGACAGGATTTACGAAACTCAGTGGACAGAGGACAAAAGGGCGGCGC
>JANOUN010001073.1:0-2991 GCA_031416875.1 Planctomycetota bacterium
GAGCTGAATCTGGGAGTCCGTCAGTTCCCTGCCGGAATCCTTTGGCGGCATTCGTTTCTCGGAGTCAGTTGAGGATACGCGCTGGTGGAGCAGACTGGCCGCTGCGTCGCCCGGCACAATCGCCCGATGGCCGTCACGATCCGAGAACGCCACTTCCCGACGATCCAGCCGCAGATCACTGACTCGCTGCTGCTCATCCGGACCATGACAGGTGTAGCAGTTGTCAGAAAGAATCGGGCGGATGTCCCGATTGAAGTCAATCCGCCCGATGTCTTCCATGCCGCAAGCCTGTGACGCAAGCATGATCAGGAGAGAAAAGAAGACTAGACGATCGATCTGGCTGTCTCTCATATCTGAATCCCCGCGAAACTCGCCATTGCAGAATATTTGCCCAGCGTACCAGAACTTTCTTAGGAAGGTAAACAATCGTGGCCGATCTCAATGTCCAGCTTCTGGATTCCACCGGTCGAATGGTTGCGAATCTCCGGTCCTCAAAGCGGCGCTTGTTTGCAGAGTTCGGAACAGCTAGATTGATACTACCCCTCACATTTCCCGTTCAGGAGCGTCCCCATGATTTCTCGTCGCAGTTTTTTTCAACATGCATCATTACTCGCAGCATTACCTTCTGCTTCATTCCTGCTGGCTGCGGAGTTGGCCAAAACGCCACGGATGACTGAAGGGCCGTTCTATCCGGACAAATTGCCGCTCGACACCGACAACGATTTGTTGGTGATCACTGACGGCATCACGTCTGCGGTTGGACAAATTTCGCATGTGACTGGACGAGTGCTGGGCGTCGATGGTGCCCCGATCCGCAATTGTCTGGTCGAAATCTGGCAATGCGATAATGAAGGCGCCTATCTGCATTCCGGAACGTCAAATGCCGAGAAGCGAGACAAAAACTTCCAGGGCTATGGCCGCTTTCTGACCGACTCAGAAGGCCGATATTACTTCCGGACAATTAAGCCCGTGGCATACCCTGGCCGCACGCCGCACATCCACTTTGCAGTGTCGCGAGATCGTGAACGCCTGCTGACGACACAGTTGTTTGTCAAAGGGGATGTGGGGAACGATCGAGACGGAATCTATCAGTCCCTGGGTGACACAAAAGATGCGGTCACCGCCGATTTTGCCGCCATGCCGGAATCCAAAATCGGCGAACTGGCCGCGCAGTTTGAAATTGTCGTGGGCCAGACTCCGGAAGAACCGGATCAGGGAGGTCCGGGTGGCGGACGGCCGGGTCGACCACCGGGACGCGGTCGCCCGCCTGCCCGGCGTTGATGATCGGGACGACGTTGGGAGATGAGCTGTGAACTGGCTGTACCTGTTTCTCTTCGGAGTCGGAATTGGCGTCCTCAGCGGACTGCTGGGAATCGGCGGCGGCGTGATGCTTGTCCCGGGTTTGATTTTGCTGTTCGGGTTCAGTCAGGCGGAAGCGCAAGGGACGAGTCTGGCGGTGATGATTCCACCGATAGGAATTTTTGCCGCGATGGTTTATTACGAGCATGGCTTTGTGCGATTGCCCGTTGTGGGGTTGATCGCCGCAGGGTTCATGGCGGGAGCATTTCTCGGCGCGAAGCTTGTGCCGCATGTTCCTTTGGAACTCCTGCGCGGTGTGTTCGGCGTCCTGCTTCTTTACCTCGGTTTCGCGTTTGTGATGAGTCCGCGAGGCACCGCCACTGGAGCCGCACTTCCGGCTGGAGTCGCCGCGATCGGTTCGGGACTGCTGGCATGGCTGCTTCGTCGGCAGCGGCCCGACAAGAATCCGCTTCAACCGCCGACGGATGATCAGGACTATCACATTTGAGACCAGAAGCTGGGAGCCATCCGTTCGCTTCACTGCCGATGCCGCAGTTCGAACAGTCACCGCAAGACGCTCCTGCCGTTGCCGGAAAGCGAGGTGGGGAAATCGCCGCGTACAAGCCTGTGCCGGAAGATCCTCACGCTGAATACTCAGGACCGTTGCAGTTACCGGAAGTCGTCGGCGCACTTGATGTCCTCACAGCGTTTCGGGCCTCCGAATTTGACGGTTGCTCCGAGCATGATTGAATCCATAGAACTTCTGCTCGTGATCGATGTGCCAGGGACTGCTCCCCCCGGCAGAACAATCGGGCTGGTGGACGAGTATTCAAAGGCGTGCGTGTAGGCAACTGACAGTGAGAGCGCATCCGTCAACTGGTACGACACACCGGCGTTCAGCACATGCTGCAGAGACAGCGGTGACGCGACGTTGGCCGTGGTCTGGCCTGCGGGAATGGGGTTCTCACTCCAGCTGTAACCCAAGCGCACTGCAGTTGCGTCGGTCACCATGTACTGGGTTCCCAACGCGACGGCAAAGATACTCTGTTGACCAAGACCAAGCAGTGCTCCGTTTGGAGCGAAGCCGGAATCACCAAAACCACTTGTGTTCCCTAAGTCGATATATCGCACGTCCGCTGCCAGCAACACGCGGTTGATGCCTTTGTACGATGTACCCACCGACACGATGGCTGGCAGATCCAGATTATATTCTGTCGTGCGAGGCAGACCAAGTTCGTTGGTCGTATTGTAGCTGTACGATTGGAACCATTGAGGACTTTTGTAAGACGAGCCAAAGCCCCAGTCACCCGCCTTGTAATAGGCTCCCAGGCTGAAGCCAGCTCCCCATGCCGCGCCCGAATGAGTGCCTGGCGGGTACGTCGCGAATCCATCCCCATTGGCATCGTCCGGCGCTGAAACCACTGACGGATCGACTTGTAACACACCGAGATCCACCAGTGGGCTGATCGACACCGAGAGCTGGTCGTTCACGTCGTACACCAGAGCGGGAGCGATTTGCAGCACTTGGTACTGCGAAAAGATTGGTCCGAAACCCAACCCGACGGGAGCGGGCGGCGTGAGCACAGGATTTGTTGTGCTTCCGGCGTAATCCAGGCCAAAGCCCGCCACGGCAAAGATACCCAATCCGTAGGTGAACGGCGACTCTTCCGGACGATAAGACAATGCGATCGT
>JANOUN010001074.1:0-8519 GCA_031416875.1 Planctomycetota bacterium
GCTCAGGCAACAGGCGCCCGGTTTTGTGCAGTCGGCGGTAAATCCGTATCAGGGAGCCCTGGCGGCCGATCTTGCGGCACTGGCTCCCAGCGGCCTGGAAATGGTTTTCTTCTGCAACAGTGGTACCGAATCGGTGGAAGCCGCCTTGAAGCTGGCCCGCATTACGACCGGGCGCGAACGGATGCTCTCGTGTGAAGGGGCCTACCACGGCAAATCGCTGGGGGCACTTTCTGTATCGGGTACAGCGGAGTACCGCAGGCCGTTCGGTCCATTGCTGGCGGGTTGCGAAACGATTCCGCGCGGAGACACAGAGTTGCTTGAACGGGAACTGGCGACGCACCGGTTCGCAGCGTTCATCATTGAGCCGTTGCAGGCCGAGGGAGGAATGTATACCTTGCCTGAGGGCTTCCTCCGACGTGCCGCTGAGTTGTGCCGCAGGACAGGCACACTGCTGATTGTCGATGAAGTGCAGACAGGGCTCGGTCGCACAGGGGCGTTGTTCGCCTGTGAGCACGAAGGGGTTGAACCCGATGTCTTGTGCCTGGCGAAATCCCTGGGAGGCGGCCTGATGCCCATCGGTGCCATGCTCACTCGTCGCGACCTTTGGATGCGAGCCTATGGCACCGTGCAAACCTTCGCGCTTCACACGAGTACGTTTGGGGGTGGAAGCCTGGCGTGTGCGGCGGGCCTGGCAACACTGCGGGTCCTCCAGCAGGAACGGCTGTCCGAAAATGCGGCGGAACGGGGCGCACAGTTGCAGCGTGGACTGGCGACTCTGTGCCGACGTGCGCGGTGCCTGAAGGAGGTGCGTGGACAGGGGCTGCTGATTGGCCTGGAGTTTCAACCCCTGCCGGAGAATGTGGCGAACCATTGGCGGGCCTCCGATCCGACCGGAGTTGCGGCAATTCTGATTCCACAATACGATCGGCTGGTGAACGGATTCCACGTACTGCACGCGCTGCACACGCTGCTGAATGGTCATGGAATCTATGCACAGATGTGCCGATCAAACCCGTTTGTGCTGCGATTGCAGCCGCCGCTGATTGTCACAGCCGAGGAAATCGACCGATTACTCTTGGCCCTCGAACAGACTTGCGAAGAGATCGACTACACGACCGAACTGATCGATGACCTGGTTGCGAAGACCGGAATCGGCGAGCACGACGCGGCTGCCGCGCACTCGACCATTTCATCAAGTGCAGGAAACACGGTGGCGCTCAATGTTCGCAAGGTCTTCAACGAGGAGTTACCTGCAATCTTTGCAACGTACGCTGATGCCGCAAAGCAGATTGGGGTGCGATTCCAGATCTGTGTTACAGGCGAGGGCGGAGGTGAGTGGTACGTGGATGCCTCGGACTCCGGGCCGCATGTCACGGAAGGCAATCCGGGCGGTGCCGATTGCGGCATCTCAATCGATGCAGGAGACTTCCGCGCACTGTACAACAACCCGCAAACCGATATGGTGCGGCTGTACTTTGCGGGCAAAGTCCGGTTCAGTGGAGACACAAAGAAAGCGGGAAGACTGCGGCAGCTCTTCGAGCTTGAGGAACCATCGTCAGTAAACCCGTTACAACCAGTCGCCGAGCGCTAGCGGTACTGTTGATTTCAAGTGGGATAAGCTTCCAGCTTGTCGAGTTTTTCAAAAAGCATTGTGTTTTCATCGGGTGACGGCAAGCTGGAAGAATACCCCACGCGGAATTCCGATTAAATCGACAGCCTGCCAGCGGCCTGTTGATTTATACCGCACGCGGTCGGCATTGGCTCGTTGAACCGCGGGCCGCGCGAGCAGCGTCCCGCTGGATGGATTCCCACGACACCGCACAGCAGCCGCGCTTTCTCTTTCGCCGCCACGTCACCATGAATCCGTCGATGGCTTTGGATCGATAATCGCATCGGCATCGGGCAGGCCAACCGCTTGACGTTTCTCCGCGTCCCAATCGATTGGCTTCTGCATGCGGAGCGCTAACACGCCGAGCATTCCGACTTCGGTGATGCGTGCTCCGATCTCAAACGGCGAGTACGATTTCGCGTCCCCGGCGCAGGCCAGCACCCACTCGAACATGTGCGAGTTGTTGACCTGACTCCAGCGCGGACGCTGCCCCTTCGCCGCGCGGCGTGGATCCCACTTGAGCACTTCGGTGTCGATTCGCGGCTGCGTCTTCGCGATCTTCGCCACTTCGGGTTGATCGGCACCGCGGAATTCGGTGGCACCTTTCAGGCGGACATTACAATCAGTGTTCCAAAGCCCGGCCGAGAGAGTTCCTTCGCTGCCGACAATCAGGCAGCCGGTCGAATCCACCGGGCCTTTGGTAATTTCGTTCGGCGGAAAGTGCTTGTCGCCGGAGTAGAAGCAGAGCTTGACCGGTCCTCGATCTCCTCTTGCGGCAAAGCTGAACGTCAAGGTGCACCGAGTCGGGAAGGACTCGTGCCCCATGTCATCGCCTGTCGCTTCGATCCGCGTGGGAGCATCAAGTTCCAGGGCTCGCCAGGCGAGCTGAAAACCATGACAGCAGAAATCCGCCAGCGAGCCTCCGCCAAAATCGTACCAGCCACGCCACTTGCCCGGATGATAGATCTCATTTTTGTACGGACGCGCCGGAGCCGCACCCAGCCAGAAATTCCAGTCGAGTCCCTCAGGAATCGGATCGCTGTTGGCGGGACGATCAACGCCATTCGGCCAACTATGAGACGGATGCCAGACGTGAACCTCGGTGATCTGGCCGAGCAGTCCGGATTGAATTACTTCGAAGCTCCTGCGAAAGCCCTCGGTCGAGCAGCCTTGATTTCCGGTCTGAGTCGCCAGCATAGGATGGTCCAGCGCCAGCTTTTCCAGGACATGGCATTCGGCGACGGAATGAGCCAGCGGTTTTTCGCAATACACATGTTTGCCCGCTTCCAGGGCGGCCTTGCAAATCGGTACATGCCAATGATCGGGAGTTCCAATGATCACCGCATCGACACCCGTCTCTTGTTCGAGTAACTCACGGTAATCGTGATACGCTTTGGCTTCAGTCAGCCCCTTGATCTGGAGCGCACTATCCCGCTGCCGCTTATCGACATCGCAAATGGCGACGATTTGCTGGTCGAGCTTTGCGAGCTCCGGGATCAGGTAGCCCCGCATCTGGCCACCCATCCCGATACATGCGAACGACAATCGCTCGTTGGGTGACTGGCCCGCCAGAATTTCCGACGGCAGAATCGTCGGAAGGCCAATGCCGATGGCAGCGGCAGACTCAACAAATCGACGGCGGGAAAGCTTGTGGGCCATGATCTGATCTCTACTGCTTTGCGAGGTTTGGAAAAAGAATCGTACGCCCCAGCGAATTCGGATTGCGGTGCGAAGCCGAGTTCAGGAACTCATTCCGTGAGAGTATGACGCGTCGTTGGAAGAAATTCAAAGCTGCCGAATGAATCGGACACCACTCACGCCGCGCGATGTCGATGTCACTCAGCCGCTTCCCAAAGAAGTGTTCTCAGCGCTGCCAAAGGAGGCACAAACGATTCTGATCGAAAACGAATACCCCGGCGACGAATCCAGCCGCCTCGATTCAGCGATGCAGGAAAAATCCAATACGCTCCGAACGAAACTGGCGGAACTCCAGTCCGCTCATACGAAAAAAGGAGAGCTGGATGAGGCCGCAGTGATTCGGGACTGGGTTCGGGCCAACCTGAAAGCAGGTCCGGGAAACCTGGCACCGGTGGAGGTCGGCGAACCGCCACGGAAGGACATCACTCGTTCGGTGCGAGCGATGAACGCCTGCAGAGTATTCGGGCCGAAGACGTCGCTTTCGGTGGCTTGCGGCAGAGTCGCACACTAATGGGCAGACTATCCAGTCGCAGTTGTGTTGAGTATCCTTTTCGCATCCTTGGCTCCACGAAGATTTGAGTGAAGAAATTCCGTTTTGCTGACGTTTTCAATCAACACTATGGTTTTCCATCTCATCTTCAGGGAGCCTTTTCCTTGAAAATAGCAGCCTTTCATCTACTCAAACACATTCAAGGACAGACACTTGCTATGTTCAGCAAACACTCATTGATCGAATCAACAATTCACAGGTCCGTTCTGATCGTCTCGTTCCTGGGCCCATTCATTGCATGCAGCACGGTATTCAGCCAGTCCGCTAACGATTCTCCCCTGTCCGACAGAGCCACTTTCATTGTGCTGGCACCGGTTGGGCCTGTTTTTGTCGATCTGCATTTGACGGTGAGTCGAATTCCCTATCGCGAATGGGTCGCTCGTTTTCTGGCGACCGACATGGATGTCGATCAATCCGGACGACTCGACGAAGCTGAACTGGATCTGCTCACGGACAGCATCAGATCGCTGGCTGGCGTCAGGAATTCGAAAGAGATCCTGAACGCGATGAACGCGGCAGCTACGGACGTGGCCGTGGAGGATTTTGTTGCCTGGTTTCGCAATCGAATTCCACGCGCGTTTGATCTGATTGCTCAGCCTCAGGCTGCAGATGATGCGGTGCGACTGGCATCCCTGCTTGATACCGACTACGACGGTGCGATTTCCGATGAGGAGCTGACTGCATCCTCCCGGACACTGCGGTTTCGCGATCTGGATAATGATGAAACTTTCAGCGTGTCTGAACTGCTGCCATATCGTGATCCACGCAGCCAGAACGCCGCTGTCGCGCCGGATGCGGTGAGTCTGCCATTCTTCCACGTCATCGATCGTGAATCCGCTCTGCGCGCCGCAGAACGCATCGTGCAACGCTACGGAGATGACGAGCGGATTTCAGCGAATTTACTCCGGCAGCAGGACGGAATCGACTCGGCTCTCGATCCGCCGGACAAAACGATGTCGATTGAGGACGTGCTGGGGGTGATCGAGAAGCCGCGATTCCACATGGTGATGGAAGTCAGTTTGTCGGTTAAGGCGAACACCAGTCACATCAAAGTCGTCGTCGATCGGGAAACATCCGCGTTTTGCAAACCTGCCGCAAAACAGACGTTCGGACAATACCGTCTGACGATCGACGGACTGCCGTTGACAGTGATGGCACTCGGTGGCAGTGCAAACGACCGTCGAAACTCAGAGGGATATCTTGGACAGACATTTGTGATGTCGGACGGCGACCGAAATCAGTACCTGGATCAAAGCGAATTCTCCGGCCTTATGGAGGCCTTGAATCGCTCTGGCGTCCGAGGCGACTTTGCTGCTGTCGATTTTAACGGCGACGAAATGGTCACGCGTGAGGAAGTGTTTTCGTTTGCCAAACGAGACCAGATGGCAACAGCCAGCCGCGTGGAAGTTTCCGTCAGGCAGGACGGAAAAACGCTGTTTGGATTGCTGGATCAGAACAGCGACCGACGCCTTTCTGCCCGAGAAATGCGTTCCGGCAGCGGCGTTCTGAACACTTACGACTTCAATCAGGATCATCAGTTTGCGGACTCAGAACTGGGCACAGAGTTTGTGCTGGCGATCAGTCTGGGCCGTCCTGAGTTTCGCCGCACATCCGGACAGTCTGACATGATGTCCATGCAGATGGGAGCTGGCGACGCCATTCTGCCCGGATCAGAGTCCCTGCGCGGTCCGGAATGGTTTCGCCGGATGGACCGAAATCAGGACGGCGATGTTTCGCCACGTGAGTTCCTGGGTACCGCTCAGCAATTCGCACAGATCGACAGCGATCGCGACAAGCTCATTTCCGCAGATGAAGCCTTGTCACTTGATGTCGCGCAGTAAGAATCTCTCACAGAACCTGCCTGAGCGGCGAAGTTTCTGGTTCAATGTCGCAACGTCACAAAGAATGACGTCTGGGTCCTGTCAAATCGTGCTGCAGGCCACTACCGACCTCGCCACTTTGCCGGTGCAACGTCCTGCTCCTGCGCTGGCGCCTGCGTCACGGTTGTCGGACGACTTGTACCACGCCATTGAGGCAGTTGGTTTTTCGACGTGGCGGGCTGCTCACCGGATGCCTGCGGTGCAGTATGCGACACATTTCGGAAGGAATTTCCAGCATCTCCGGTCGCCGTCGCGGGGATCAACTGCTTGGCGATTCCATGCTGCGCAGGTGGCTGAGTGATCGGTGGCAACAGCGTTGACGGCCAGGAATGATCCTGCGAATTCTCTTCGCTGGAAACGTACGGCAGTACCTGCGCTGAGGCTTGAGGACGGATCCTTAGGGCAGCGCGAATACTTGGTGCTTCAAAAGAGGCTGGTTCAAACTGATCGACCGTCGCTTGTTTTGATCGGTCGGCAACGGCCTGTGTGGATGGACTGGCGGACGGGTAAGTTGGTTCAGAATTCCGATCTTGCGACTTCTTCGGAGACATCTGCGCCAGCATTGCGTTCGTTTTTTTCGCTGTGCCAGGATCCGGATGTGTCTGCAGAGCATTCCGAAACCACTCTGCGGCTTCAGCAGCATTTCCCTGCTCATGCAGAACGTAACCGATGTTGTAGTTGGCCGCCGATTCACCAACGGCGTAGGTCAGATGCGACAACGCCTGATCATAGCGATGGCAGCGGGCGAATGCGACACCCAGTTCATATCGACACACCTGATTTTCCCTGTCGATGGCGGATGCCTCTTCAAAAGCAGCGATCGCTTTCTGCCAGTCTTCCTGCTGCGTGTACAGTCGGCCAAGTTCCAGACGCACGGGAGCGTTGGTCGGACGTTGCATCGCAAGTTCGGTGAGAATGTCTTCGGCCTGCTTTACGCGACCGCAGGAAAGTTCAATGCGTGCCAGCCCCAGCTGGGCTTCGATATTGTCGGGATAAGCGAGAAGAAGTTCGCGATACTTCTTGCGTGCTTCACCGTATTCGCCGACATCCTCCTGCCAGCGAGCCCAGGCAAGCAGCGATCCCTCGGGATCTTTCTTGAAGACTTTCTGTGCTTCACGGAATTCGGGACTGAGTTCGCCGTCCGATCCAGGCTTTGAATCGCGCTTGCGGAAATCCATTGCCGCAAACGTGTCCCGAAATGGCAACTTCATCCCATTCATGGCGCATCCGGAGCAAGAACTCAGCCCTGCCATGATCAGCATTACATTCAGTTTTCGAAGAATCATTCAGCACCTCCCTGTGCACATTGCTTCTTTTCTGACTTCGTCCGCACTGGAATGTCGAGTTCAGCAGAAAATGCGCCTCGATGAGTTTCTTCTTTTTTTGTTCAATGAGACACAACGGATTCCGGCAGTTTATTGCATCATTGCTGTGCGTCATGGCAAAACCCGAGCCGAGCGTCTTGCTGCTGGCGCAGAAGTTTTCCTGAGTCAGCAAAAGAACGCGGTGGCCGAAACCACCGCGTTCAAGATTGAAAGTTTGTTCCGGCGCTCGGCAATTATGGCGTGCCGCCGCCTGATGCGCCCGCAGATGAGAGTCGAGGCGATGGAATGCTGCCGTTGTACATCGAATTGATCGCCTGAACTTCCGAAGCGGCTCGGCTGAGTTCCTGACATTCGCGAATTGAGACAGGCACGTCGATGTTGCCATTGCACATTGATGCGACTGAGGCACTGACACTGTCCATACGGGCCGCATCGATCGCTGCATTGTGGGTCGACTGCACGAAGACAGAACGACGTTCCGGCGGAACGACGTAAATGATGCGTTCCAGATGCAGCTCACCAGCACGCGTCAGCGTATTGGTATTCGGATCGAAATGCCGTTCGTAGAGCGTGGTCTCTTCCTGCCAGCCCAGTGAAACCTGAAAATCCATCATATCACGAACGGCTTGCCGGTCCCGGCAGACATATGGCAGAGGCCAGTAATGCTCACTGTGATACACGTGCGAAAATTGCTGCGCTGGCTCGGTTGAACGCGGACTTGCCGGCCAGATCTTGCCTTTTTTGCACTTTTGACGCTCACCTGGCGGCAACAGCGCTTTTTCAGCCCACCACTCGTCTGAGCCTGGCTCGTGGCAGCTGGTTTTGTCCGTATGTCCAAAGAACTGCGGACCCGTGGCACAGCCCTGAATCGCTCCCGCGATCAACAAGGCCAGCGGAAAAGCTAGCTTCCTCATGGCACATTCCACTCGTTACGCAGAGGTTAAATTCACAACGCTGACCTCCAAGTCAGCCACCTCCGTGTCCGGCAGATTCCGCCTGATGACGTAAATCGCGCATGATTCCACTGAGGATTCATCATTCTGTTTCGGCGATTGACCTTCCACCGTTGCAATGAAACCTCACGGAACCAGAGAAATCTGTCCTTGATGAATCGGCAAATCGGGAATGGTCGCAACAATACACCCAGCTTCTCATTCTGGCCCCCCAGGTTGTTTATGGTGATTTCCCGATGCCAGAGGAGAAAAGTTGCTCTCAGTCTCGCACACAGGATGCATTTTTCTGTGAACGGCTGCTATTCTTTGCGTGTCTGGACATGTCTTCACGATTCCCCCTGCCGGACAATTCGCCCGCAATTCGATCATCAACTAAAATTGACCCAAAGTCTCCGATGATTTTCCTGCTCGACAATTATGATTCGTTCACCTTCAATCTTGTGCAGCGGATTGGTGAAATCGACCCGGCAGCGGAAATTCGCGTCGAACGGAATGACCAGATTT
>JANOUN010001075.1:0-2088 GCA_031416875.1 Planctomycetota bacterium
TGATGTTGCCAGTACACTTTGCGGCGGCGGGGACGTTGACTCGCAGATAAAGCTGTCCACTCTTCTTCGGTGTATGCTCCAGACCGCCGTTGACAACAAATGGTTCGCCGGGGTTTCCATCAGTGACAATAACGCCAATCAGTGCTCCAAACGGACTGGCTGCTACATGATCCAGAGCCGGATCATTCGTCGGCAGTCCGGTGAGCGGAATGGTTGTTGAGTAGATCATCATATATTCGCCGGTGGCTGTGATTCGAAATGTTTTACCTTCGGTGACTTCACAGATCGGAATATTTCCCCAACCTTTTGAAACGTCTAACTCCAGCTTCGCCTCATTTTCCTGCATGAGCTCTTCACCGATCCGGTCCATCTCCTGTTTCAGGCCTTCCAATTTCGGATTGATGTGTTCGACTCGTTTCAGCACGGTCAGTGCTTCTTCTTTCTCACCCTTCTTCAGGTATTCTTTGGCAACTTCCATGTATTCCTTAAGTAGTCCTTCTTCGGCTTTGGTCATGCGGATCTCAAGCTGCTGACTGTTGGGGCCGTCTTTGTCCTTGTCTTTTTCCTTGTCCTTGCTGCGGGTGCTTTGAGCGAAGACAGCGGACGAAGTCAGCATGACCGCGATGATTACGCAGGCTGTTGTCAGCATGATGGTCAATCGTCGCCGCATCGGAATGGAGGCGTGTGGTGTTTCAAGTGTTGTCGTCATTGAGTTCTCCCAGGAGTCTGTCTGAATACCGGTGTTCTTGTGAGCGGCATGGCGCTCGCCGCCGTTTTTTTCAGGTATTTCTGCTATGTACACCGGCGGCTAGCGCCTTGCCGCTCACGATTTTGGAGTATCGGGACAGACTCCCAGTGCGTTGGCGCGCAGACATTTGCCCGTACGATGTTGCACGATATGTGATCAAGTCGCGCAGGAACATAGTCAAACGAACGAATTTTTGCCGCATTCGATTGAGACGAGCCGTGTTCGCTGGTCAAATCACTCGTTTGAAGCCAGCATACGCCGTGTCATTTTCGGAGACGGTCGTCTGTCGATTGTGACGAATCCCGCTGCCTTGCCTGACTGCTCCCCTAATTTGACTCCGACTTCCACTGGAGGATCTGCCTCGTGATCGCGTTTCGTTCGTTGCTTTGCCTGCCGTTTATTTTGATCCCGAGTTCCGCATTTGGTTTTCAGCCAGCGAAACCGATTGCCTCGACGCCGATTATTACTTCGGAAACACCCGGCCACGCCGTGAAGATTGAAGCTGACATCAAAGGGGCGAAGAATCTATATCTTGTTGTCACCGACGGCGACAACGGATATGGCAGTGACTGGGCCGACTGGGCTGAGCCGAAACTTGTCGGCAGCAAGGGCGAACTCAAGCTGACGGACCTCAAATGGAAATCAGCGGCCTCAGACTGGGGCAACGTTGGGATCAACGTCAACGTTGACGGCGGTTCCATGCGAATCAATGGCAAGGCCGTTGAATATGGCATCGGGACGCATGCGAATTCTATGATCCATTTTGAGCTGCCCGAAGGCTATGACAAATTTGTCGCTCGAGCTGGTCTGGACAATGGAGGCACTGATCAGGGAATGGGCACCAGTGTGCAGTTCTACGTTTATACACAAGCACCGCCTGCTGCCCCCGGATCTCCCACAAACGATCGGACGCCAGAGGGAGCGGTTGCGGGTCTGGATGTGGCCGACGGAGTGGAATTGAAGCTGTTCGCGGCGGAGCCCATGCTGCTCAGCCCGTCGAATATCGACATCGACCTTCTCGGACGCATCTGGGTTTGCGAAGTCGTCAACTATCGACGGTTTGCCAACGGCAGCAATCCTGAACGCGTCGAAGGCGACCGCATTCTGATTCTGGAAGACACCAACGCCGACGGCATGGCCGACAAGGAAACGGTCTTCTATCAGGGCCGCGATATCGATTCGGCTCACGGAGTCTGCGTGCTGGGCAATCGAGTCATCGTGTCCGCAGGCGACAGTGTGTTCAGTTTCTACGATGACAATGGTGACTCAAAAGCAGATCGCAAGGAAGTGCTGTTCACCGGCATCAAGGGAGTTCAGCACGACCACGGCATCCACAGCTT
>JANOUN010001076.1:0-3565 GCA_031416875.1 Planctomycetota bacterium
GGTTCCATGCTGACCATGTGTTTTTCAATGGCAGCGCAACCGAGCGGCGGCCATAACTTCTGCATGTGTCCGTCCGACGACAGTGCCTGAAGTCAGCTCCGTGTCCCGTCGAACTGCGTCACGGATTGCTTCTTCCGGGGCAAACTCCGGCAATCCACAGTCGATGCTTTCCCACAATGTCTGGGCCAGTTCGATTCGCTGGGCCAAGGGGAGTGCCAGTGCCTCGGTGGTGAGTTGTTGAGTGGTCATCGTATGGATCCGGAAGGCCGCGAACGTCATCGACATGCACATACTTTTACAACTTCACTTTCACGCAATAAAGCTCACCGCCCGCGGTAATATACAGTGTTTTCGCATCGTGTCCGACGCCGAAATCGCAATTCGACGGCAGCGTGGGTGTTTTCAGGAATGCCAGTTCTTTGCCGGCCGGACTGTACGCTGCGATTCCGAAACGCTTTTCGGATCGCACGGCTGCGAAAATGCGACCGCTGGCATCGACCGTCATCCCGTCAATTCCATCCTCTTTGCCAAAATCCACGAGTGTCATTCGATGCGTCAACGTCCCGTCATTGGCGATGTCAAACGCTTCCAGCGTCATTCTTTTTTTTGACGCGGCCGGTGTATCCGGCAGTCCGACGGAGCCATTGTCAGTGTTGGCGACGTAGATCGTTTTGCCATCTGGCGAAATACCAATCCCGTTCGGTTTCGATGCGAACTTCGTGGCGACCGTTGTGGCACCAGTTTCAGGATCGAATCGAAACACCCACATGCCAGACAAGGCCAATGGCTCTAAGCCTACGTAGCGTGGATCGCTGAAGTAGATACTGCCGTCCGGATGAATGGCCAGATCGTTTGGTGAATTGAACGGCTTCTTTTCGAATAACTCGGAGACGCCTCGCACCAGTCCGTCTTCCGTCACTTCGCACAACGCACGCAGGCCACCGTTGGCTCCGCAACACGCGAGCATCCTGTCTCCGGAATCAAATGCGAGGCCGTTACTCTTGCTGCTGTTTGCGCAGAAAACCTGTGTTTTTCCGGTCGCCGGATTGAACACCAGAATTCGACCGGGCGTCGCTGGATCGCTGGGGATATCACTGAAGAAGATCAGCCCGTCCGACCGCGCCGCAACGCCTTCTGTAAATTCACCGCCTTCCCACAGCAACTCTGGCTCTGCATTGACTGCGAAGACTCCGTCGTCGGCACGCATCGATGAACCCGCAGCAGCGATCAACGCCATGCTGATAAGTTTTAAGAACAATGATGTGATAGGAAAATGTCGCAACATCAAAAATCTCCGTGAGCGGGTTGATGCGGGTACGAAATCGATACAGATAGTGTAGACTTTGAACAGCATTTTTTCTCTGGTCCGCAGAATTACAGGTCTTCCATGAAACCTCAACTGTTGTCTCTTGTGGCCTTGTTCTTTGCGTCCGCTCAGTTATTTGCCGCGGATCGACCGAATATCCTCTGGATCAGTTGCGAAGACATCAGTCCGCGACTCGGGTGTTACGGCGATATGACCGCCACCACTCCGAATCTCGATCAGCTGGCCACTGAAGGCATTCGCTTTACTCAGGCATTTTCCTGCCACGGCGTATGTGCTCCAAGTCGCACAGGGATCATCACGGCGTGCTACCCGATCGCCCTCGGGGCCAATCACATGCGGTCCAGGGCGAAACTGCCGCCTCACATCCGTCCGTTTCCGCAACATCTCCGAGAAGCCGGCTACTATTGCACCAACAACAGCAAGACCGACTACAACCTCCACTGGAATGAAAAAGCGACGTGGGACGAATCGTCCGGCAGAGCGCATTGGAAGAATCGATCAGACGACGATCAGCCGTTCTTTGCGGTTTTCAATCTGACGATGACACTTGAAAGCAAAGTGTGGCAGAAAGGGTGGAAAGAAGTCGCCGCAGTCCTGGAAGCATCGGAACACCATCGCCCCGAAGCCATGATCGTGCCGCCGTTGTATCCGGACACGCTGGCAGTCCGTGAAGATATGGCACGGTTAACGGATCTCATCACAGTCATGGATCGTCAGGCCGGACGGCTCCTGAAAGAAGTGGCCGATGCAGGCCTGGCCGATGACACGATCGTCTTCTTCTGGTCTGATCATGGCAACGGTCTGCCTCGAGCCAAGCGCTGGACGTACGATTCCGGATCGCGGGTGCCATTGATTGTGCGTGTTCCCGGGAAATACAGGAACATCGCCACTGAAGCCGCGGCCGGATCGATTGATGATCGGATGATCAACCTGATCGATCTCGGCCCAACGGTGTTGTCGCTGGCGGGCGTGGCCATTCCGGATGGAGTCAGCGGTCAGCCGTTTCTCGGCAAGGCGCAGGGACCCGATCGTGAATTCATCTACGGAGCTCGTGACCGGATTGATGAACGCTTCGACATGGTCCGCACTGTGCGATCGAGAGACTTTCGCTATGTCCGCAATCTCATGCCCTGGCGCCCCGCGTTGCAGCATGTCTCGTACGGCGAACAGAACGCCATCATGCAGGAGATGCGAAAGCTTTTGGCTGCGGGAAAATTGCCTCCGCAGTCCGCTCAGTGGTTCGCCAGTCCGCGTGCCGACGAGGAATTGTACGACCTGAACGCCGATCCCTGGGAGCTGGTGAATCTCGCCAAACATCCATCACATGCCGCGACGATGAATGCATTGTCGGAAGAATGTGATCGCTGGCAGATTAAGATGCGTGACGTGCATCTGCTTCCTGAAATCCTGTTGGACGCAGGTGAAGCCGAATCCGGGAGTCGCTGGCAGATTCTGCGTGATCCTGACGGTTTGCTGCGTACTGAGAATCTGCTCGCGACTGCGAAATCTACGGCGCACAGCATCGCCCGTCAAACAAACGTCGCCATGCCACAACTCGACGCCGATCCAGCCGTCCGCTGGTGGCAGGTGATGGCGTGCAGCAAAGCGTCCAATGTGGCAGACTTCCGAGAGTTACTAAAGAAGGAATCAACTTCCGAAGAACCTGCGATTCGCATCGCAGCTGCGGGCGGATTGGCACGCGAGGGCGACCTTAAAACAGCCGCCGCAACACTTGGCGAACTGCTCGGCCATGAAAACCACTTTGTGCAGCACGCGGCCATTCTGGAAATCGATGAAGCCGGGGCGGAACTGATTGAACTCACCAAAGAGCAGATTGAGACAATGAGTGACGACGAATACTGTCAACGTCTGGCCGCTCATGCTCTGAATCGCTGAATCGCATCTGCAAATCGTGCGGCACGATCGTAATTCCGCGATCGTGGAGTTCCTGAAGATACGTCTTGCGGACGTTCCAGCGTACCACGTCGATAGGATTCAAGAGCACCGCTGTCGATGCGTCGATTGCCCCCAGGACGGTCATGAACTCGTCCGCCGCCTGCTGATAATCCCAAGGCGAACGAATGATGACCATTTCATAGTCATCCCATTTCACCGTCCGACTTCGCCAGGACACATTGTCCACTTTGACGCCGCGCGATTCCAGGCAGTCCGCCACGAGCGCGTCGTAGGAAACGAAATCGTCGAGACTGTCCATGGTGAGAAATGCAAGGGGTTTCA
>JANOUN010001077.1:0-5699 GCA_031416875.1 Planctomycetota bacterium
GCGAGATTGATGATGGCCTGAGCAGTACGAACTCCCTGATGGCTCTGATTGACGCCCATCGTCCACCAGAACGAAACTCGTTTTCCGGAGTGGATCATGTTGACGAATGTGTCAATCGCCGTTGCGGCAAGACCAGTCTCCTGCGCCACAACTTCCGGCGTATAGCCTTCGACAAAGGCCGCGAATTCGTCGAACCCGTTCGTGTGGGCATTGATGTAGTCACGATCAATCCAGCCGCGCTGAATGAGTTCCCGAGCGATTCCATAGAGCAATGTCAGATCCGATTTTGGCGACAGCGGCAAGTGCAGTGTCGCAGCCATCGCTGTTTCAGTCCGTCGGGGATCGACCACGATGATGTTGGGACGATGCGGATTTCGCATCACTCGTTCCCACATGATCGGATGTGCCAGACACAGATTGCTGCCGATGAAGACCAGGGTATCCGACTCTTCAAAGTCTGCATAGGTATAAGGCGGCGCATCAAAACCGAATGATTGTTTGTAGGCGACGACCGAGGTGGCCATGCACTGCCGGGTATTGCCGTCACCGTGCATCATCCCCATGCCAAATTTGGCGAGGGCTCCAAGGAACGCCAGTTCTTCTGTCGGCATTTGCCCGGTGCCCAGGAAAGCGACGCTCTCGGCACCATGAATCGCCTGAATGGCTTTCATGCGTGTCGTGAATTCCCGCAGCGCCGTGGGCCAGTCAACCGGCACCAGATGGCCATTGGCGTTGCGCAGCAGCGGTGTGGTGGCTCGATCAGGAGCCTTGAGTACCGACAGAGCTTCCCAACCTTTCGGACATGCCATCCCAAGATTGACGGGGTAGCTGGTTTGCGGAGTCAGACTCACGGCTTCGCCATTTTTCAGATGAACGTCAAGTCCACATCCGGTGGAACAGTAACCACAGACCATCGACGTGACCTGATCGGGCGCATGACGGTCAGGAACTTGTCCCAGTCCGAACCCGCCCGGCCTCAACAAAAGCTCGCGTGTCAGTGGACCGGTTTCCTGATGAAACAACTCGGCGATGGTCGTCATAGGATTGTCTCAGGAAATTGCAGGTTTTGATTCATCTCACAAGTTTCCACGTTCATGTCCTCACCGCGCCAGGCATTCGAGGGGCGGCCACGGCGGCAAAGTATAAGTATCGCTCCAGGAGTTCACCGATCAGTAACATGCCGATTGCAAAGCCAGAAAATATCAGGCTGGAAACTCCCTGATCGGCCGTTTGGGCCAACCAGGGAATCAATACTCCACCGACCATCCCGGCCGCGAATCGAGCCAGCGTGACATTCGCAAGTTCGCCAATATGCAACTGAGCCGAACGCTTGAGCGTCGTCACATGAGGAGTGAACAGATGGCGAAACAACGCGGCCTCAAACAACAGCTTGGCAATTGCAATCAACATCACACCGCGCGTGAGCTGACTTTGTATTTCGCGCCAGGTTGCAGACTGCGCTGACGTCGACGCCGTTCCGGAATTTTCAGCAATGGTGATCGTCATCCAGAATGTCGCCGTTCCAAGCAGCGCGGCTGTGAGAACAAATCGCAGGCACGTTCGTTCGACGCTCCAGAATTCGCGCCGCGTCACGACATAGATCATGACCGAGCACATCAGTGCAATTCCACCCGCAATGACAACGCCCCAGCCTGCAACTCGGGACAGTTGTCCCATCCAACTCGGCAGAAGGTGTCCAAACAACAACAATCCTGCGTATGCGGTCGCCGAAACGGCAAAAAGTCCGAACGAAACAATCTCACGACTCAGCCAGGAATGCCTGAGCCCGATGAATGCGCGATAGGCAAACTGTGGTCGCCCCAGATGCAACAGGCTCGACAACAGCGCCAGAAGCCCGACTCCCAGCGCCGTTGCGGCATGCACAGGCAGGAGAGATGCCAGCAGCTCCGGCGCAAGTTCCTGCGACCAGATCTGCCCGACCGTGAATGCTCCGACTGAGAGTTGAGTCAGCACCAGCATCACGATCAGCGGCCAGTGCGGATGCTGCGACGACGTTTGACGATAGTCGGCAGGCAGTGTGTTTCGAGGGAAGACACGTTCCGACTTAAAGTGCGTCGTGGGATGTGTGAAATGCGGATCAGGAGCGCCAGGGAGAAATTGCCCTGTTTCGTTATCCTCGAGCACCTGCGCTGTATCGACAATTCGAATCGCAATCGCATGGTGAGGACACGCCTGAACACAGGCAGGGGCTTCTCCCGCGGCAAGGCGATTTGAGCACATGTCACATTTCCGAACGATTCCTTTCCGGGCGTTATATTTGGGAACGTCATAGGGACATGCCAGAATGCAGTATTGGCAACCAAAGCACTGATCATCCAGATGCCTGACGATCCCTGTGATCGGGTCCTTGACATACGCATCGACAGGGCAGGCGCTCATGCAGGCAGGTTCGATACAGTGATGGCACGCCGTCGTGACATGCTGCATGAGTGGATTAGCGGACGTACCTCCCACCAGCAATCCCACATCGCGCCATGTTTCCTCATCGTCCAGACCATTCAGCGTATGGCAGGCCGTGACGCAGGCTTTGCAGCCGGAACAACTGTCAAGATCCACTTCGAATGCAAATTGCTGCCCCACCTGAGGCATCGTCGCGGGAAGCAGATTGCGATAGTACTTCGCCTGCGCCGGTTCGGAATGTGTCTGATGCCACGACGAAAACTCTTCCACTGCCGTGAGCGTTGACTGCTCGCGCAAAAGTCGTGCAATCAGATCTAGCGGATGCTCCTGAGGCTCAGAATGAAGCGGTGACTTCGAGAGATCAGATTGAGTTGCAGTGATGGTCATGTCCGTCGCGTGCTATGGATGTCTAAACGCTGGAGTACAGCCTTTAGGACCGTTCGCTCTTCGTAGCTGGATTCACAAGAATTCAGCCGCATTTCTGAATTCTTGCGAATTCAGCTACCTGTTTAGTAATTTTTTGAGTTCATGGTCATACCAACCCGAAGCGCCAGCGAGGAATTGAGTTCATGGTCATACCAACCCGAAGCGCCAGCGAGGAATTCATCAGTTTCTGCCTCGCTGGCGCTTCGGGTTGGTACTAAATCAACAACCCGCTAGCGCGTGGCGGCTGGTTAAGGGCTGAACGCCAGCGAGGGCAATGGTTCACATGACGTAGCGAGTTTGCAGCCGATTTCAGTCGAAAGCTGTTCATCCAGAATCTGAATCGGAGGCAGTTCCAGCAGCACGCGATCACCTTCGATTCTGACAGGGAAAGTGCGGATCGAGTATTCCTCTCCCTGCAGCGAATCTCCGGTTTCCAATGAAAATGTTTTCTTGTGCATCGGGCATGCAACTTTCGGTGTTCCCGCTGCATCGCCGATCATTCCCCGCGACAGCACAAATGCTTTGCGATGCGGACACATGTTCTGCGAGGCATACCATTCACCGCGACTCGTGAAATTGAATACCGCAATCTGAACTTTGCCTCGCTGAATTGTGGCTCCTCCGTCCGTCGGAAAGTCGCTCACATGTCCGACATCGATCCACGTTGTCTGATCGACTTCTTCCGGAAACATTTCTTCGATGTCGACTCGTTTCTGAACCATATCCTGAAACTGCCCCAGCGAAACGAACTCGCCGGGCCAGTCGGCAGGGTGCTGCTGACCGCGTTCGGAGACAACTTCAATGCACGATTCTGTGTCATCTGTGTTCATGAACTGTCGGAACCAGCGAACCTTTTCAGGATCCTGGACGGTTGATTTCCATTCGCACTGATAGGTATCCACCAGATGCTGCATCATCTCTTCGAGTTCACCCGCAATGCCCAGCTTGTCGTGAACCACGACGTCACGAATGTGATCAATGCCGCCTTCAAGTTTTTCACACCACACCGACGTGCGCGTCAGTCTTTCCGCCGACATGATGTAGTAGATGAAGAATCGATCGATGTAGCGAATCGCGGTCACTTCGTCGATGTCAGCGGCGAGCAATTCCGCATGACGTGGTTTCGTGCCGCCGTTACCGCAGACGTAAAGGTTGTATCCGTTCTCCGTCGCAATCAACCCGACGTCTTTGCCCTGCGCTTCCGCACATTCTCGCGTGCAGCCGGAAACGGCCATCTTCACTTTATGCGGTGAACGAACGCCCTTGTAGCGGTGCTCGATGCGAATTGCGAACCCCACCGAATCCTGGACTCCGTAACGACACCAGGTAGTCCCGACGCAGCTCTTCACTGTTCGCAGTGACTTGCCGTAGGCATGACCGCTTTCGAAACCCGCTTCGATCAGTTCTTCCCAGATGGATGGCAGGTCCTGCACTTTCGCCCCGAACAAGTCAACTCGCTGCCCACCCGTGATCTTCGTATAGAGGTTATATTTGCGAGCCACAACGCCGAGTACAATCAGCTTCTCCGGAGTGATCTCACCACCTGGAACACGCGGCACAACCGAATACGTGCCGTCGCGCTGAATGTTTGCGAGAAAGCGGTCGTTGCTGTCCTGCAGAGTCTGATGTTCGGGCTTCAGGATGTAATCATTCCAAAGCCCTGCCAGGATTGAAGCGACAGCCGGCTTGCAGATTTCACACCCCTGACCGCCGCGTCCGCTGTGGTGCAGAACGTCTGCAAACGACTTCAACTGCTTCGCTTTGATGATTGCAAAAAGCTCTGTGCGTGAATAAGCAAAATGCTCGCACAGATGATTGTTCACAACCTTGCCAGCCGCTTTCATTCGCGTCTGGAACAGGTCAGTCACCAGCCCCATGCATCCACCGCAGCCGGTACCGGCGCGAGTACATGATTTGACGGCCGCCACGGATTCCAGATTCTGTTCATCCATCGCCGTACAGATCGCGGCCTTGGTGACGTTGTTGCAGGAACAGACCTGAGCCGAATCGGGCATGGAATCAACGCCACCCAGTGCCGACGCACCTTTGGAACTTCCCAGGATCAGTTCATGCGGAGCACAGGGGAGCGGAGCACCAGACTTTGCGAAGACAGACAGTGAACCGTAATCAGCAGCATCACCAACAAGAATTCCGCCCAGCAATCGCTTGCCATCCAGCGAGAACAGCAGCTTCTTGTAGACCCCGGAAAACGGATCTTCCCATGTGAGGCTGTTCGAAATGTCCGGCCCCGCTTCATAATTTCCGAAACTGGCGACATCGATTCCCATCAATTTCAGTTTGGTGGAAAGGTCGGTGCCCTCAAATGTACGATCGTCACCGCAGAAATTCGCGGCCACCGTTTCTGCCATGGCGTAACCCGGTGCCACAAGCCCGTAGATCATGCCACCGTGCAGAGCGCATTCGCCGATTGCAAAAATATTCGGATCGCTGGTCTGCAGTCGATCGTTGACCAGAATTCCGCCTCGTTCACCAAGTTGCAGGCCCGACTGTTTCGCAAGATCGTCGCGAGGTCGAATTCCGGCAGAGACGATCAGCATGTCACAGTCCAGCGAGGTGCCATCATTGAATTCTATGCGCTGGATACTGCCTTCGCCGTGAACTGCTTTTGACGACTTGTTCAGATGAATGTGCACTCCGATGTCGCGAATCTTCTTCAGTAATGTTTTTGAACCCGCTTCATCAAGCTGCCGCGGCATCAGACGCGGGGCAAACTCAATAACGTGCGTTTCCATGCCCAGATCGAATGCGGCCTTTGCCGCTTCCAGTCCAAGCAATCCCCCACCGATCACGGCGCAGGTTCTGGCTTTCTTTGAATAGCCGATGATGTGTTC
>JANOUN010001078.1:0-13238 GCA_031416875.1 Planctomycetota bacterium
GCCAGCGAGGCAGAAACGGCTGAATTCCTCGCTGGCGCTTCGGGTTGGTATGATCATGAGCCCAAAAAATCACTAAATCAACAGACGGCTTGCCAATACTGTCTGGGCTGTGATTATTTCTTTCCCTTGGCGCCAGCGGCCGGAGCTGCAGCCGCAGCCGCTGCGGCCACTTCTTCTACAGTCTTCTTCTTTTTCTTACCGGCGATGGCTTTCTGGACGCGAACTTTCGGAAGGCCGAACGGGCTGCGACCTGCGGCGAAGCGGTCTTCTTCCACCAACCGGGCAATCCGTTCACTGCGGCTCAGCACGTTGCGAGAACCTGATAGGCCAAGTCGAATTTTGAGGGTCTTGTCAATTGACACGTCAACGCTCCAATCGCGCTCTGATTACTAAGTTTGCCTTGTCGCCGGCAATTCCATGCCCCGCGAAGCACAAGAAATTCCAGCCGAGCCAGTCCCGGCCAGAAAATTGAAGTGCGAAGTGTATCGACTTCCGGAAGTCTTCTCAACCACGTATTTCGCTGTTTTTTCTGTAAATCCGTTACGAGAATGGCTGTCAAACGTAGGGTGTGACAAGCAACGCGCAGGCACACCGCATCACCGGTGACCAGTCTGGTGTGCCCGCGCTGCCGCTTGTCACACCCTACAGATTCAAAAACTGGCCAGCCGTTTGTTAAATCACGGGAAACCTTGTGATTTGACGGAGATCTGCCTTTTCTCGCGGCGGTGGAATTGAGGTCCGTTCCATTGTCTGCGATTGTTCCCGTCTTCTGCCGTCGTTCTCTGATTGCAGAGGTGGTTTCGCGGGAAATTCGAAAGATGGAAGTACCTTTGAAGGCAGTGGTTCTCGTCAGTGGTGGGCTGGATTCAGCGACAGTCCTGGCGATTGCGCGTGAACAGGGATTTGCGATTCACGCTCTTTCGTTTGATTACGGACAGCGGCATCGGTTTGAACTTGAGGCCGCTGCCAGAGTTTGCAAATCGATGGAAGTGGACGATCACGTTGTCTGTCGCGTCGATACCAATATCTTTCGTGGCTCCGCACTGACGAACGATATTCCGGTTCCCCACAATCGGAATGAGGCCGAAATGTCGCAGGGAATTCCCGTAACTTATGTTCCGGCTCGCAACACCGTTTTCCTGTCAATTGCGCTGGGGCTTGCGGAATCCGTGGGAGTCAACGATATCTTCATCGGTGTGAATGCCGTCGACTACAGTGGGTATCCTGACTGCCGTCCCGAGTTCATCGCTGCTTTCGAAACTATGGCCAATCTGGCAACGAAGGCCGGCGTGGAAGGACACCACTTAACCGTCCACACCCCGCTCATCTCACTGACTAAGGCCGACATCATTCGGCGCGGACTCGGTCTGGGAGTCGACTACGGACTGACTCACAGTTGTTACGATCCCACTGCCAACGGCATTTCCTGTGGCGAATGTGATTCATGCCAACTTCGTCTGCAGGGCTTTCGCGAAGCGAACGCTGTGGACCCGATTCAGTATCGATGAGAACCTGCCAATGACTCGAAGCGTCACGTGACGACGAAGTCGATAGCCCGGCTCCAGGGGCTCTGTGCTCCCGAGGTGCTGACGGCCTGTACCCAGGCACGATACGTTCCGGCAGACAAGGCGAATGGTGTTTGCCATGCCGTGCCGAACAGTGAGTTCTCCCGTACCACGCGCGACTGTGCCACATCCAGTCGATCAATCTGAAATCGGTACTCAAACGCGCCGTCCACCGCAGTCCAGTTGAAGGTGACGCTTGAGCCGGCGCCGACGACTGCATTCAGCAGGACAGGCCGTCCCCCGACAAACAGGTCCCGACCGAAGCTCCAGAGTCCCGTGATTCCGTAGTCTCCGAACGCCCGGACCCACCAGCGATACGGGCCGGATGTCAGACTCGCTGGCACGGTCCATTCCGGCAGCTGGATGTTGCTGATTCTGTGAATATCCGCGCCGGTGAATTCGTTTCGGACCCAGACTTCATACTTGCGCGCGCCTGCGACAGTTTCCCAGCGAAGTGTCGGGGTTTGGTCGAATGTCGAAACAAGTGTGGGAGTCGTTGTGGGTTGCGTCGCAATGAAAAACTTATTGCGAATCGACCATGCCGTTGCCTGGCCGCGCGCGTCAATCGCCCGCACCCAGACGCGATATTCACCGATGGGCAAAGTCGAAGAGACCGTGAACGATGTCGAACCGTTTGTTTCCGTGACAATCATCTGTCCAACGAACACATCTTCAACCAGCACTTCATTGCGACCGACAGTCAATCCTGCACCGGACGCCTGCAATTGAACCCGCTGATCGCCGTCTACCGAAAAGTCCTGCACGGTCTGAACTTCGAAATTGACGAATGCAGATCCGGCCGGAATCGTCACTGTCGTCGGCACGATCAATTCACTGGCCTCTGTCGTGAGTGTGACAGTCACGGCGTTCGCAGCGCTGCCGGTGCGGCGCACGTTGGCAAACAATCGAGCCCCCTCAGCCACCGAGCGGACCGAGAAACCCGGTATCAGCGTTGCTGTCCCCGGTGTTTCCACAATGCCTTCCAGCCAGATGCGAAACGCAGGTTCATCGGCATCGCTCGTGATCAGACGCAATTCACCGCTGTAGTAACCAGGCGTGTTTGTCAGCAATCGCACGGCCAACGCTGTCGTCTGTCCGGGTTGAACCGTGGATGCCGGAGTCGTTTCCAATTCGTAGCCTGATGGCAGTGAGATCGCGCCCAGTGTCAGCGGCGCGGAGCCAGCATTCGTAATCGTGAATGACTGCACGGGTGCGGCTGCATTGGCGGCGACGGTACCGAAATCGATGGGAGTGAACCGCTGATCTCGAATGAATTGTGTGCCCTGTTCAACCCGGATCTCAGGTGCGCCAGCGCTGGACACGGTAAATGTCTGATGAGCCAGTTCAATCCCGTTTTGCAGCCAGCTTGTCGTCCATGTTCCGATTGCCCCGCTGGAAGGCAGGTTCGCAAAGTAGGACCATTGCGATGCGTTGAAGAAGGAACTGCCCTGAGTTGTCGTTTGTTCCAGAAACACGGACCCATCCGGTCGCAGGAAGCGTATCGTGCGCGTATCGCCGGGCAGCATGCCTCCTGCAATCACTCAGAAATAAACGCGACTGCCTGGCGTGAACGTCCGCATATCTTCCGGACGTTCACTCCATTCTGAAGCCGTGGGAGACTGGCTGCTGAACCCTGAGCGGATCGCATGGCGATAGTCGGCAGGATACGTCGGCGGTGTAACCCAGTACGTTACCGGATCGAACATCGTTTCGACGGGATGATTGCGGTACTCCAGTGCAAAATGCACATGGGCTCCGGTCGAGAAACCGGAACTGCCCATCCAGCCGAGAAACTTTCCTCCCGTGATGGAATCGCCTGCTTTTACAGAAACAGAATCCCGTCGCAGATGCCAGTACTTTGTCTGCCAGCCATTTCCATGATCCACAATCACATAGTTGGCCGCAGGTGTCGGATCTGCAAATCCAGTGTTGCGATCATATTCACCGTCATGAACAGACAGGACAACGCCATCGGCCGCTGCGTAAATCCCGATGCCCTGATCTGTTGCCGCAAATCCGTCCGGACCAAGATCAATTGCGTCATGCCCACCCGAAGCAAGATCGTATGTGAATTGACCACCCTGATAATCTCGCAGCATTCCGGGACGGGGATCCAGGTCCGCAAAATTGACGATTCGCCAGTCCACGCCTGCTGTGCCAGTGACAAAGTTACTGAGCTTCTGAGGCAGATTTGTGGCGGCAACAGGAGTCATGGAAAACGTAAGACTATTATCGGCCTCATTGTCTTCGGAAATCTCATTCAAGGCATCAAGCACCACTTGAATGTTGTGCATTCCGCCTTCAGCAAACCCATGATAGACACCTGCCAGCCACGTTCCACTGCCAAGTCCCGCACCATACGTGACGCCCGCGCGATCCACTTCGACACCGTCGACGATCACCCGAATCGCATAGGCCGCCGACACGGACAGGCTGTCCGACATATACGCCGCACGGACCTCAAGGCGTTCGCCGAGCACGGGACTGGTAATCTTCGTACCGGTGCCATCGACCAGGTAGGCATCCGTGATCGCCAGATTGCTCAGCAGTGTTCGATCTTCGAACTGTTCTGTTTGGCTTCCTGTGCCGTGGATCGAAAGCAATGCTGGCACATTTCCGGCATAACGCTGGCGGCGACGAAAGTTCATTGATGATTTCCAAAGGCACACCATGTGAAAGCCCAGGGCAACGCCCTGGGAGAATGCGAAACGAATTTCCCAAGCCCCAACGGGGCGAAAGGATCGTGTCTCTCCTTACGCCCCAACTCACTGCTTTTTGAAAAACCTGACAAGCTGGAAGCGTATCCCACCTTAAAAACTTCTGACTCTACCGGATTCTATGTGCTGGATGTTTGAACCACGAATCGACACGAATGAACACGAATGTCAGGCATTCCATTCGTGTCGATTTGTGTTCATTCGTGGTTCCAGGTCCGGAATCTTCGCTTCAATTGGCGGACACACAGAAAACGGTACAGTCAGAAAAAATTAACACCCGCCGCCTTGCCGCTCACAAGAGCAGCGGTATTCAGACAGACTCCCAGGGACTCGACGGTGTTAATCCGCTCCTTCCCGCATGTCATCAGCGGCTTCATCCAGCAAGCGGGTCTCTTCTTCGGCCTGATCACTTTGACGCAGCATTGAAAATGTAAATGTACATCCGGCGACCGGATTGTTCTTTGCCTGAATTTTTCCGCGCTGGCGTTCGATGACGTCACGACAAATTGCCAGCCCAATCCCGAATCCATGCTTCTTGGTCGTAAAAAATCGATTGAAGACACTCTCTGGATCGTGTTTTGGCAAGCCCGGCCCGTTGTCAGACACAGACAGAACGACATACTGTTCAGAAGCATGCGATCTCAACTGGATTCTCACTTCGGGCTCGACGATGTCTGCATGTGTACAGGCTTCGATCGCGTTGACCAGCAGATTAATCAGCACGTACGTGGACTGCACCCGATCGACATGCACTTCCAGCGCAGGATCCTGTTCCAGCAGAGCTTCCTCATCTTCAACCGTGATCCTGACCGTAACACTGTCTGGACGCGGCTGCACCAGCTTTGTCGCGTGATCGATCATGCTCTCCAAATCCGTCGCTGCGAGTCTGGCACGACGATCCTGCAGAAAGTCTCGCAGGTTGAAGATCACCTCAGATGCGGTATCGACACTATGCTCAATCGCAGACACATTCAGTAACTTCTCCTCAACCGTCGATTCCTCATTCTTCAGTCGATTTCTCAGGATAAAAGACTGGTACTCAATCACCTGCAAAGGCTGCGTTAACTGATGAGCGTACTCAGAAGAAAGGTTGCCGATGACGCTCAGCCTTGACGCCTGAGCCAGATGTTCGCGCAGTTGGGCTAATTCATCGGCAGCGGCACGTTCGACATCGTTGCTTGTCAGGTACAGCGTACAGGCACAGGTTGCTGTGTCTCCGCCAGGCTCGATTCGAGCATTGAATGAGCACGGACTTCCATTTCCTTTGAGCAGCAGAAAATCACACGTACGTGCATTCGCTGTCTTGATCGCGTCTCTGATCAACTGCAGTACTGGTTCGTACGACGTGCGTGCCACGATATCCTGCAGTCGCAGTCCACTGACAGCCGGTGGAGTCTGATTTCTGAACCGCACCACGTTGACAATCTCCATCATCGAATCCAGCACCAGTGCAAAGTCGCAGGCACCGTTGGCAACGTTGCGCCACTGCCGATGATTCTGGCGTCGCCTGGATTCCCGGCATGCCGCGCGGTGGCTTCCAACAAACACGCGGCCTGTGAGCTGCAGCAGATGATGACACACGGAATCCAGATGCTGCGGTCCCTGATCATGCCCGAGCGCAATGATGCCGCGCAGCCGATGGCCGATCAGAATTGGTATCATTTCATACGCCGCGCACGTCAGATCGCTGAGAATGCTGGTTACCAGCCGACTGCACGCTTCCGACTGTTCGTTCATGCCGCAGTAGACCGCTGTTCCTTCCAGCAGCCACTGCGCTGGCTGTTCTCCAACAAGTGGCAACTCCACACGCTGCAACAGGGGCAAAAGTGAAGGCGTCTTCTCACGCGACCATTCACTGTACAGCGAAATCTGCGGTCCGCTTTTGAGTCGAGTCAGATACAGATGAACGTGATTCAGCTCGCATCGTAGTCCGATCCCTTTCAGCATCCTTGCTGCTAATGCGCGATGCGCTCCGGGCCGGAGGCTATCGATCTCGTCCGCCAGGCGAGACGTGTAGCGGACCAGCGAATCACGCTTTTCCGACGACAGCGACATTCGTGGAGGCCCTTTGAAAACTCAACTCGGTTCAAAAAACTACGTTAGTCGTCACTAAAGCGCATCAGCAGAAACAGGATGTGGCGGAACAATTGTGCGATGGAACCAAAGATCATCATCGCACCGGCCACATGGGCGGTGGTTGGAAGATGGTGCATGATGAGTGATGTCTCGTAGAGGATATAGCCGCACATCAGCGCCACGACCGCACCGGAAATAATTGTGCCGACATGGAATCCGCCAAACAGCCCAAACATCGAAAGAACTCCGACACCCAGGATCGCAATACCGCCGACAAACAGAAAGTTTCTGAGGAACGAAAAGTCGGCTTTCGAAAACACGACAAAGAGCGTGAGTCCGCCCGTGACCAGCAACGTCAGAAATGCCGCCTGTCCGATCAGGTTGGGATTGATCCGCAGTGCAAACCAGATCGCCGGAACGACGAAAACCGATTCAGCGACGGTGAACAAGCCCAGGCCAAGATACTGCGATGTCTGCGAGGCACCGCTATACGCCAAACGCTGAGCAAACCAGGTGACCGCCATAAACCCGATCAGCGCGATCCACCACGTGCGACGGCCAAACAAGCTGACAATCGAATCGGCCATCGGCGTGCTGAAGTAAAGGAACTCCAGCCCGATCAGGAACAGAATCGCACCGAAGACATGCAGATAGACTTTTCGAAGAAATGCGAGACGCTCACTGAGTGCCGCATCGACCGCAAACATATCGCTGTTGACAGCGTACGGGTTATTGTCCTGATACATCGTGTCCTCGTCTGAGTAAAGCCTGAAGTTGCGTCGTGAGCCCCGACATTCTATTCGACTCCGCACGAATTGCCAGAAGGAAAATTCCCGCTTGCGACGATCGCGTGCTGCGAGCGCCAGCCTAATGCTGCTTGTTTTAGGTTTGTCGTCTTTCGCTCCGCGAAAGAAACGCCGCTTTTGCTGAGCAAAAGGCGACACTCAACGATCGCCGAATGTAAACCAAGTGCCATTGAGCGCCAGCCCCCGTGAGTTCAACACGGTTTGGCAACAACTGCGTCTATCCTACGCGCGGTCTTCAGGGAACGGCAACACGTCACGAATATCAGAACACGCGGTCGCCAGCATCACCAGGCGATCGAATCCTAAGGCCACTCCGGAACACGCTGGCAGACCGGCCTGCATGGCCGCCAGTAATCTCGACGCGCCGGGAAGTTTCGGCGACTGTTCCCTGATTCGTCGTTGATTTTGGACTGTGTCCCGTCGCCGCAGTTCAAGTTCATCCGTCAATTCCTGATAACCGTTGCACAACTCCAAACCCTGGATATACAGCTCAAACCGACGAGCAACCTGCGGAAACGTTTCCGAAACAACGGCAAGCGCTGCCTGAGAAGGCGGATAGTCACATAAGTACTCGGGACGAATTCTGTCGCCCTCCGACGTGCCTCCTAATTGCGGTTCGATCACAGATGCCAGCAAGACGTTCAATATCTCGTCGATGCCGTCTTCTCGCAGATCCGCAGGCAACGGCACACCGAAGTGCCGGGCGGCGTCCATGAGCTGGCGTCCGGAGCAATTGAAAACATCAACTCCGAACGCACGCTGAAATGCCGCCGCGTAAGTTGTCCGCTGAAATATTTCGTGACTCCACCGCTCTGCAACGTCACGCCCTGTCACACGCGCGGCAGCTGCTGTGGCCATTCGCACAAGCGTTTCGGTGACTTCAAGCTGTTGCAGCCAGGTCGAGCCAACGCCATACCATTCGATCATCGTGAATTCAGAGTTATGCCGATTTCCTCGCTCATCCCGTCGGAATACGCGACTGATCTGAAATATCGACCCTGCACCAGCCGCCAGCAGACGCTTCATGTGCGCTTCAGGTGAGGTTTGCAAAAACCAGCGTGTACCGCGCACATTGATGGCAAACGGTTCCAGCCAGGCATCGAGCACAATGTCGCGGGAAAGGCACGGTGTCTCGACTTCCAGGTAATCACGGTCGCGGAAGAATTCGCGAATCGAACGCAACATTTCCGCTCGAACATGAAGCATCTGAGTCGTACACGATGGCTGCCAGCCACCAGACACAGGTGTCACCGAGCAGACTCCGCCGGCGATTGCGAGATATCCTGGTGCGACTGAGCAGCCAGAACCCAGCGGACAGCAGAAGCAAGGCGACGAATGCCTGCCTCGATTCCGGCGACATTCTGCACACCGAAACTCAGACGCATTTCGCAGCGTGGACGGTCTTGCCAGTCAGCCGGATAACTCAATTCACCAGGCACATACATCACCTTGTCCACATGCGTGGCCCGTTGAAACAGCGGGCTGGAAAAACCTGTTTCGATATGATCCGGCAACCGCATCCAGACATACATGCCCCCTTGTGGTTTGAACCAGGAGACACCCGGCAGTCCGGCAAATTCTCGTTCGACAGTTGCAACCATCGCATCTCGCTTGCGGCGATAACTTTCACACACGCTTCGGACATGATCGGCATACGCGCCCGTGCAAATTGCGTGTGCCACAATGTGCTGATTCAAATGCGCCGATCCGAAGTCATCGTTGCCTTTCAAGTCGGTGACGGCCTTGATCAGGCACTGTGGCAAAACACCCATTCCGACACGGATGCCCGGAGAAAAGCTTTTTGAAAACGTCTGAGCCAGAATGACAGTTTCTCGTGACGCATCGAGCGACCAGATACTTGGAATCACTTCGCCGTCATAACGGAGTTCGCGGTATGCGCAGTCTTCCAGCAGGAAAATTCGGTGCTGCGATGAATACTCCTGCACAATTCTCAGAAGCTCCGGGCGCCGGTCCGCAGACACGCTGACGCCGGACGGATTGTCGAAATCGCTCACGACGTACACAAGTCGGACGCGGTCCAGCTTGCCTTCATACTGAATCTGTGCAAATGCGGAGGCAAGTGAATCCGGGCGCATCCCGTCCGCATCGGCTGTGACCGGAATAATCTCCGCGCCTGCGGCCTGAAGCACATCGATGTACACAAAATACGTCGGCGCGGCGACAAGGCAGATATCACCAGGATTGAATAATGCCTGAGTCACAAGCGACAGTAACTGCTGAGAGCCTGTCGTCAGGACCAGTTGTGATAAAGGCAGATCACGCAGTTCATCGGCACGCTGCTCAAGTCGGGCCAGATTTGTTCTGAACACGCGTCGAAGCAGTTCCGGGCCTGGTGTGATTCCGTACTGCAGCAGCTTGCGACCTGAATCAGCGTCGGCAAGCAGTTCGGCAACAGCCTCACGCACAATATTCACCGGCAACGATTCTTCATCGACCAGTCCGGCCGCGAGCGAGATGCAGTCGGCGTTTTCAACCGCCTGCTGCATCAGGAAACCGATGGCCTGATTTGCCGACCGCCGCGCATGATCACTGAGCGGAGTCTGATCGCCGGCCGGAACTTGCGCTGTATGCTGAACTCGCGAATCCATGTGACATCTATTCTCTTGGGCGCGACAGCAGTTCCTGGAATTCCAGAGCGAACTCTTCGTCATTCGAAAGGCAACGATTGTTCATCGCCAGAATCTTGCGAATTCGACCGACCGTGAGTTTCGCCGGGCCCGTCAAACGCAGCACCAGATCGTCCGGGTTGAACTGTTCCAGATCGCGAATCGAATGAATCCCGAGGAACATAAACGCTTCGCGTGCCTGAATATCGTTCTGAAACACAACATCCAGCGGCGCGTCGATCGGAATACGGGAACGTCCAAGTTTGCGGGATGGCTTGTCATCGTGCATCCCCGATGAAATTGTCGCCTTGCGAACGCCTTTCTTCCTCTGAATCAACTCCGGTTCGGGTTCCGGAGCAGGCTTTCGCGCAACCATCATCACCGGCTTACGAGGCACGGGAGCCTTTTTCGGGGCAAGTTTCTTCGGAACGGGCTTCTTTTTTGCCACAGTCTTTGCCGCTTTCGCGGGGGATTTTGCCACGCGGGATGCTGCTTTCGCTGGCTTGACAGGCTTTGCGGCCTTCTTGACTACTTTCTTGTTCGCCATTAATCTCAGTTCCTTTTGCGCTTTGAAAGCTCAACAATCGCCGAATCCCAGCGAGGCCCCACGACCTGCAAACGGTATTCCCGATTTCAGAACGCAATGATAGCGGCTGGATGCCTTCACTTACCTTAACAGACCCGCTTGTTCCTCAAAAAAGATGCGAAGGATGTCCTGTTCATCCTCTGTCAGCAGTCCTTTTGAACCCAGAACGACCTCGCCCGAGGCCTTCCAGCGTCCCACAACGGTCAACAATTCTTCGCAGGGACCCTGAGTTCCAGTTCCTGAAATCGTGGCCGATACGGGCATGTGGTCATCTAACTTTTCTGCCAGCCGCATCAATTCGCTTGTCGTCTTTTCGTCCAGCGTCAGCTGCAATGCTCGCACTTTCGACGTCACCCAGTGGTCACAGGCGGTCGCAATCAGTTTTGGTCCTTTCCAGACACTGGAGAGGGTCGAACGTGTCGTCAGTTCACCTATTTTCGCCAGAGCCTCACACGCGGCGTTCATTATGCCATGGTCGAACTGCGTGAGTGTCTCGCCTGATTGCAGATGATCCCATGTTCGCAGCAGACATTCCAATTGAATCTGAGGGGCGGTCCCCTGAAGAACCGGATAGACGTCCAGAAATCCACCGGGTCTGGCAACTGCATTCTCGTGGTCCAGAGATTCCCGCAGCATGCAATCCAGCGTCAAGACAAACGCGGCTCGAAACGCGGCATAGTGCATTTCATCAGAAAACGACATTGTGGTTTCCGGTATGTTGGATGATTGTGTCATAAGTACCGCCCATCCTGACACAACGACGAGGAAACTCAAGACGCATTGCCAGCAAGTCTGACAGATGGATGTTGTCGAAATGCAACGAATCGTTTGAATGCATTTCAGATTCTGCCATGCAGTCCGAAACATGCGAAAAACACTGGCTCTTATTCATTGCGCCCGAGTGGATTCGAACCACTGACCTACCGCTTAGAAGGCGGTTGCTCTATCCAGCTGAGCTACGGGCGCTTGAGTAATTAGAACACTGGCTGTTTGACAATCTCCGGTTGCCGGTGAACAATGGCTTTTCGCGAAACTACACCACTGACTACACCCGACAGGAGTTTTGATATATGCCAGTCAAGACACAGAAGCCGAAGAAACCATACAAAGATTTCCCTTTGTTTGCACACGCAACAGGTCAGTGGGCAAAAAAAATCAAAGGTAAGATGTGGTACTTCGGCACCTGGACCGAACCACAGGCCGCGTTGGACAGATTCAGAAAGGAAGTGGATGACATCCAGTCCGGTCGAGATCCACGCAAGCTGGCCACTGGTGTAGCAGGTGTAGCCACTCAGGTTGGTTGTACGATTATCCAACTGGTGAATTCGTTTCTCACCGAAAAGGAAGACCGGATGCTTGCGGGCCGACTTTCGAAGAAGATGTTCGTCCAGTACCGAGATGCCTGCAAAGTGATAATTGACCGTTTCGGAAAAGACAGTCTGGTCAGTGCCTTGGTTCCACAGGACTTTTCAGCCTTGCTGTCAGCGTTTCCGAAGACGTGGGGCCTGTCGATGGTCGGCTCCACGGTTGGAAGGGTCAGGAGCGTGTTCCTGTTCGCCGCAGAAGCAGATCTGATTGAGAAGCCAGTGAAATTCGGAGCTGGATTCAAGGAACCGTCGAAGCTGGAGAAGTGGCGCGATAACGCAGAGAAGATCTCAGATCGTGGTCGGCTGGACTTTACGGCGGCGGAAGCGAAGCTGCTGATCGAACAGACGAAGAATCCAATCATTCGCGCCTGCATCCTCCTGGGGCTGAACGCGGGATTTGGCAATACGGACTGTTCAGGTCTGACGACACGGGAGGTCAACCTGGAATCAGGATGGATTGATTACCCACGACCGAAGACCGGCGTTGAACGTCGCGTTCCCATGTGGCTGGAAACCGTTGAGGCCATAAAGGGCGTTTCGAAGGTGCGACCAGTTCCGAAGGACGCCGCACACGATTCGCTGATCTTTATCACTCGCGAGGGAATGCCGCTGGTCTGGGATCGGATGACACCAGGTACGAATGGTCAACAAAGCAAACTCCTGCAGGTCAATAATTTGAGTCTGACGTTTGGACGTCTTTTGACGAAACACGGACTGCGGAAGTCTGGCCACAATTTCTACTCGCTTCGGCGGACGTTTGGAACAGTCGCTGGTCAGACGAAAGACCAGGTTGCTGTCAACGCGATCATGGGCCGTGATGACGGATCAATGCCGGCAGAGTATCTCCAGGGCATCGACGACGAACGTCTGATTGCGGTCACCAATCATGTTCGGACATGGCTGTTTGGTTGATTCAATTTCCGCGTAACGATTCGTAACTCTTATTCTACACACGCAAATCGGCTAATTAGATGTGTCAAAGATTGACCGTCGAAACCGCAAGTTACCTGCCATGTTTTGCCAAGTATCAGCCGCAGTCAATGGGAGCCCGGCATCGCGAAAAACCAGCCGCGCAATGTTTCCGGTCTTGAAAGTTCAGCACGAACGAGGCGCTGTCCCAGGCGTTCACATTGAAGATGCCTGACTCTACCGGATTCAATGTGCTGGATGTTTGAACCACGAATCGACACGAATGAACACGAATGTTAAGCATTCCATTCGTGTCTATTTGTGTTCATTCGTGGTTCGAGATCTGGAAACCTCGCTTTAATTGGCGGACACACAGAAAACGGTACAGGGCTCTTCTAGCATTGTCAAGTACCCTTTTTTGAAAGATTTCTGCGCCTTTTTTGCGCACCGCGAAATATCATTTTTCAAAACATTTTTGAAAAACGTTTTCGAGCTCGTGATTGTGATTCGCTTTTTGTCATAAAAATTCGCTGACTCTACCGGATTCTATGTGCTGGATGTTTGAACCACGAATTGACACGAATA
>JANOUN010001079.1:0-7822 GCA_031416875.1 Planctomycetota bacterium
CGGAGGTGATTCCCAACACTCGATCTGCAACCGGAACAATTCGTTCAATGAACTCTGCGGGCGCGGAGTCGATGGTTTCAACACCAAGAGGAATGGGAGCCTTCTTTGGAACGATGACTCCGGGGGGACTCAAACGAGCGATGGAATCCTTTTCCGCCATCAATCGAGGGAGTCAAAAGGGATACGGCAAGAAGCGTGTCATGCCGCTTTCGGAAGTTGAGTCGCTTGTGGGAATTCGACGGATGCAGTTCCTGTGCGGACTCATCGCCAAAGCCCGAGCCCCGTTCTGCCAGATTAACGGCATGCTGCAGGCCGTTCCGTTCTCCTGGGCAGCGGAAGTGGAATATGCCAGAAAGCTTGCACCCGCGATCAAAGATGACCTGATCGCTGTCCACGAAACCTTTCAGCTGCAGTTTCCCGTTGTCGCTGTCGTGACAGAAGTGGATTCTGTCTCAGGAATGAGAGACTTTCTGTTACGCGCTGAACGCATGCAGCCGGGGCTGAGACTGTCTCGCTCAGGTTCAAGTTTTGCCCCGGGAGCTGAAGTCAACGACAAGAATGCCGCGTGGATTGTCGATCGCGGGTTGCAATGGTTTCGAGGCTGGGTCTACACCGCATTTTCGTCCGACATCGATAACCGCGACAATCAAAAGCTGTTTCAGATGCTGTGCGAGATCAGTCAGCGACGGCAGGGATTGATCACTTTGCTGCGAGACTCGCTGTATCGAATTGTTCAACCGAGTCCGCGACTTCATGGAGTGTATTTTTCTGCCACCGGGCGTGCGTCAACCGAGCAGGGGTTCATTCGAGGCGTCCTGGATAAACTTCCTGAATCACAGGGAATGGTCGCCTGGACTCCGCAACTTGTTCGTTCGCAGCAGAGATCAAAACTGTTCTCGATCTGCTTTTTCACCGCTGCGGTGCTGGTATCCGGCATGGCTGTCGCGGTGTACCTCTACAGAATCGCAGGTGCAACATGACATCAAGTGGTGAGCAGGACTGGCGCGGAGGTCGGGCGCCACGAAATTCGGGACGGCAGGAAGTCGCTGCTCCCAGCTGGAAACAGTCGCCGCACTCACCTGCCTCGCGTGTGCGAACCAAAGGCCTCTGGCCAAAGCTGCTGATTGTTTCTGCAATCCTGTTACTGATCGCACTCGTTGCGGCGGTCATTGCATCTATGAATCCTGCAAAAATGCAGCGAACGCACTTCGTCGTCCTGAACCTGATGGATCGCAGCAGGAACTTCGACTCCGCTGGCGCGTTGACTCTTCCGGAAGGAATTGAACAGGAGACGACCAAACGCGTTGTCACCCAATGTCGTCCCGAAACTCTCGCGTTACTCTCGACTGGCAAAGCCGATCAGGGTAATCTCAAAGATGCTCACACGGTGGTGGTTGTCCTGCAAACAAGTTTCGTGCCCGCACCAAACGGAGAGTTTCTGTGCCTGATCGGCAACAGTACTCCAAACCTTGATGAACCCAATCAGTTCGCCGCTCTTGGAAAGCTGAAGTCGCAACTCGAATCCCTTTTGAAGCACGATCCTGATCAAATGGTGTTGCTGATTGTCGATTCCCCGCCGACAAATTCCGAATGGCGGACCGGCTGCCTGCATACTCGTCTCATTGACGAATTCCAGCGATGGACGGAAGAACATAAACGGCTGGTTGTTATGGTTGGTTCGCCAGAAATTGGAACCAGCGAACCAGGGGTCGCCGGCTCCGATGGAAAATCAGTTTTTGGCCATTTCGCGTCCGTTGGACTCAGCAGCCTGGCAAACGGAAATTCGGATTCAGAACTGACAACGATCGAGTATTGCAGTTACGTCGCTGAACGGACCGACAGTTGGGTTCGAGCACATCGCAATGTCGCGGGCCAGGCTGTTACTGTGTTGCCGGCCATTGATAAGTTGTCGAAGGATGGACGTGAATTCATTGTCGTCGCGGATCTCATCGAGCTGGAGCCGGCGCATGAGGCACTTGTCAGCGAATCGACTGTTGACTTGTCGGCAATCGAAAAGCTGTGGACGCGGCGCGAATCGCTTCAGCTGCGAGGTGGAAGGCTTTGGAATCCGCTGCTTTGGAAATCAGCAAGCGATGAACTCCTGCGGGCGGAACTCGCAACTCTGCGCGGGGAGAGTGGTTCCGCGCTCCGTGCCTTGACCGGTGCAAAGTCAACCCTGGACGCGCTGGACAAACTGACGGACAAGATGTGCCCGGAGCCTGAGTTGAAACGGGCAGATCGCGGAAAAGCCATCAGTGAGTTCCACGGACTTCCCTCGCGGGAACGTGTCAGCGAGCTGTTGGAGGTTGAAACCACGGCGGCAGTCTCCCTCCCGGAAATTGCATCTGCTGAAGACGTGATCGTTTCACAACTTAACGCTTTTCCTTTCAAACATGTGGGCCTTCCGGGGCCGTCGGACGTCGATGCAATTCGTTCCCGACGTGCCAACGCTGAGATGGCTGTGGCTCCGTTGCTTGGATGTGCCGATCAGCTCGTGCGGACCGTGCAGCGTCTGGAGGCGACGCTGCTGTTGTCTGAAGATCGCCAGTTCACGCGTAACAGCTCCGCAGAAGCAAAATCATCGGACGATGCCGATCCTGACGCGCTGGTGAACGCTGTCGCCGAGTTTTCTGAAATCCATGACCTGTCACAAACGACACTCTTTGGAGTCCTCGACGCTGCACCATCACTGGCTTACTGGGCTTCAGAATCGGGCAGAGGCTCGTCCGACGCAGATCGAAAGATCTGGCAGGACGTTCTGGCACAGAACTCGCCTGAAAACAACGTCGATTCAGGCGGCTTGAATTCCATGTTTGATCCGTTGAAAGGTCTCGGCAGCGATGAATCCGAACAACTCTCGGACCATCTTCGCGCCGCCAACGATTTGCGCGCAGAGGTCTTTCGGTTTCTGGTTTACGGACGTGTCCTTCAGCAGAGACTGTTGATGAATGAACCGGAGGAGGGATTCCGTGCTGATGGACTTCAAGCAGTCATCGGGCAATTGCGTACTGCGCAGAAAGACGCGTCACGATCTCAGCAACGGGTGTTGGAGTTGATTGAAACGATGTGTGCGAGTGCTCTGAGCGAAAAGCCTGCGAAGAGAAGGGGACAGGTACTTGCCTGCCAATTCCTGCGTTCGACGCTGAACCTGACCGCGATGAAAGCCGCGACCAGAATTTCCGTGCTGAAAGCACTCAGGACATGGGATGAAAAATTTGCATCGACGGATTCGGGTTCAGAAGTTGAGGGCAAACAGGAATCAGATGTCGCATTGGCGCAGCGCTTAGCAGCCGACGAAGCGTTATGGATGCTGCAGGTCCTGAATTTACTTCCAGAGTCTGCTAAACAGTCAGAGTTGCTCGCGAATGCGTGGAATTCAGCGAACTCACTTGTTGTGGATACCGCTGATGACGAACACGAAGCATCGGCCCGATTCGGAGAATCGATTCGACGGATCTGGCAGCAGAATCAGGAAAATGTGGATGCTGCGCTCAAGGACACCACTTCGAAGGCTCACGAGCTGCTGAGAACCGCCGACCAGCAGGCTCGGCTGTTTTCCGGATTTGATGCAGAGAAAAAGTCACTGCATTCGCTGAGCAATCGCCTGCGTCAATTCAATCGATTTCAGTATTGCATGATGTATGCCGATCGAGTTTTGTCGAGCGTGTGGATCGAACCTCAGAATATCGCTCCCTATGTGCAGAACGGTTGGTACGCGAAAGCCGCACGATTGTGGCTGTCGGTTGCTCGCGAGTGTCAGCAGAGCCTCGCGAATGATTCGCTGGGTGTACCGGGGTTTATTGGAGACGCGATTCAGCAGCGTGAGACCAGGCTGTTGCAGTCGGAGCAGTTGGTGGTGACATTTGGAACAGAACAGGGCGAACTGAACCTGGGCGAGCAGTCAAAGGCGAGCGGAACCGTCGCGGGCACGGTGACGATGACTGGCTGTACCGACATTTCAGGCGAGGCGGTCCTCCTGGTTCGGATTGACCCCAGCGCACCGTTTGGGGTTGAGAACAACGCCACGGCGTAGCGAATTGGAAATGACGCAGTTGAATCTCGACTGGAAATTCGGCGCAGGGGCGATCCGGGTACGAACGGTTGTAATTCAGTTGCCATAACCCCCGAAACGTATTTCCGCGGGCGATTTAGCAGATCTGCACGCGAACTTCAGGTTGATCCCTGCGAACCAGCTAAATTTGTGATTGAAAAGAACGCACGTCCGACGACTGCGAGCATTACCGTTTCCGGCTCTGACCCGCGGCCGATTGTGTTGATTCTGGACTATTCGGAAAGCATGCTCTTGCCACTGACGACCAGTCAGAGAACGCAGCGATACGAAGAGGCCCTCGCGACACTTGAGGATCTGGTTGAGAATGGAGCTTTGGATGGATCACGGGTGATTCTGAATGTCTACGGCCATCGGGTCACATATAAGGCCAACGTAAATATGATGCTGGACAATCCGCTGTATGCCAAATGCTTCGGGAAACTGATTCCAGGCGGAATGAATGCGCAGGACGATATCGCCACAGAATTTGATGCGACGATGGGTAAGCCTGCGGTTCTCGCTGAGTTCAACAAAGTCATTCGCAACTTGCGATGTTCGAAGCCCTGGGGCATCACGCCGCTGATAAAAGCGATCACAGATGCGTTGGATGCAGATCTCAAGGACAAAGCCGGAATTGTCATCGCGGTAACAGACGGCGAAGCCACGGATCTGAACGATCCGAAGCAAAAGGCGTTGCAAAAGGCACTGAAGAACAATTCGGCAAGCTCTGTCAATATCGTTGCCTTCGACGTTGCGGCCGATGCGATTGCGCGACAAAAACTTCAGGCGACGTTTCAGCCATTCAATATCGCAATCACGGACGCTGCACAACGAAATCAACTCCTGAGCAAAATCTTCGGGCTGCTTGATCCCAGAAGCTACACGATCACATGGGACAACGGCGCGAAATCAAGAACCGCCGAACTTGGCTCCGCGGTCGATGAACTTGACCCTGCCCAGGGAATGGAATTCACAGTGAAGTTTGCTGAAATTGATACAGTTCAGCCGATCGTACTGCGACCCGCTGACGCACTGCAGCTGGATATAAGCCATGTGAGAAAATGTTTCCTGTTCAATCGTCAACAAAGTTCGAACGGTAAGGAAGCGACAGGGGGCGAGTTCTCAAGTGATTCGCCGACCATGCTCACGTCCATCGCGAAAGCGCACCTTGCGGATTTGCCAGCCGCACCGAATTCAGAAACAGCAAAAGCAGAACTCAGCCTGATGCTCGACCATCCGCGCGATGACCTGCCCGTCCGCCAGCCTGCGGAGATCGAATTTGCCGTACGGCCAGCCAGTTCAACGTCCGTTTTTCGCCCTCAGATGATTCACCAGGTATTTACTTCCAAATCAGGCGCGCCAGGATGGAATCTGACGATCGACAAATGGCCAAAAGAACAACGATTTCTTGTCGATGCGATCTGGAAAATGAACCGCACGCCGCCGAATCATGTTGTTCGCTGGAATGAACTGAAGGACTTTGTCTCGATTGATTCAGCAATGCCTGTCCATGAAATCGGATTGCCGGAATTCCGAGCGTGGGTGACGTTGCGAGGCAAAGAGCTTCAGGTTCGTTTGGATCCGGTTGCGATCGTTCCGCATGCCGACCGACCACTTCCATTAGGGGATGAATTGGCGAAGAATCGTGTAGAGGACGTTCGGATCGAAGTCGGAAAGAAGGACACATCGGATCAAAACCAGACGTTTCAACCGTGGGAGATCGACATGCGTGTGGTTCGGCTGGCATCGGGGTCTGTTCGATATGAGTTTTCCGGTGACCAGATCTCGCCTGAGAATCTCGCCGATGCTCAGATCGCGTTCACGGCGGCCGCTGCTCGAAAAGCTGACTCGACTGAGATTCGCGATTTTCTAATCGATTGATCTTCAGAATTTTTTCCGCGACGAACTCCCTGACGCAGGAGGATTTTTGCAGGATTTCTGGCAACCGCATCCAGGTTTTTTCAGAGAACCACCTGCACGGAGATAGTTGTTCAGTTTCAGTGTCCGGCAATGGAATCTTCGGCGAAAGCTCAGCCGGAGAAAGTTGTCTCGATCGATCCGCAACTGGATATGTCGCCTGCCTGTGAACAAATTGTTGCCGCCGTTCCGGGGAGTAGCCCTGGACACGACTTGCGAAAGTACTTCGTCTCGCTTGTGCGATGTCGCCATCGACATCCACTTTGAAACGACAATGGAAATGGCTACATTATCCATAACAATCCATTTCCAGGCCCAAAGGACGCCATTCAGGTGACAACAACAACGGCCAACACCTTTGTACTACTCACAGTTGAATTCTTGTTGTGCCGCGAAGATTTTCAGCCTGCTCTCAACAGAAGGTGTGACGGGTGCGACAAAGAAAATGGGTGACAGAAAAATGAATCGCAGAAAGAAAATGTGTTTTACGCCCATTTTTCTGTCACTAATTTTTCTGTCGCCTGTGTTTCTGAGTCCCGGCATTGACCACTGGGTTGCGGGCGAAGCCCGCGCTGGGAAATTCATTACAAATGCTTGAGCTTCCGTTCAGGGGCTCGTTGTGACATAGAAATTTCGTCCGCAGCAATCGCATTTTGAATTTGAATGGATGCTACTGATGCTTGTTTACGAAGGACTGAGCAATTCTCTCCGGAGTTCGCGATTCTTGTCGAAGAATTCCGCAACTATCTGCCGAGGCGGCAGAGAATGGACTGAACCGGCTTCGGCAGGGCAAAAGTGACAGCAGGGCAAAAGTGACAGCAGGACAGAAGTGACAGCAGGGCAAACGCGGGTTTGACCGGATCTTGGTGTATTACGACATGGAGATTCTCACATGCCAGCATTTATGAAGCTTGGTGATATCAAGGGTGAAGCAAGTGATCAGGATCACAAGGACTGGATCATCATTGAATCCATGAGTTCCTCAATCTTTCGATCAGTTCCATCGGGAGCGAAAGACCAGCAGCGAACAAAGGGCGAAACAACTCTGGGAGATATCGTTTGTGTTCGGCAGCTGGATAAATCCTCGACAAAACTCCAGGAGGCTTGTGCGAACGGCACATTCTACAAGGAGGTGGAAGTGCATTTTTGCACGACCGTGAAGAATAAACAGGAGCCTTACCTGACGTATAAGCTGTCGGACGTCGTGGTCAGCAGTTACTCGTGTCATGCAAATTCGTCAGGCAGTCCGCTGCCGTCGGAAGAGATCACGCTGGGGTTCACGAAGGCCGAGTGGACCTACATCGTTGTTGATCCCAAGACCGGAGACAAGACAGGGCAGGTTCCGGCGAAGTACAACCCCGCCGAAGGCCGCAGTTAGAGGAGATAGAGTCGTGGCGACTTTTGTACAGGAAAACAGAACGATCGGCGTGGAAACGCCTCTTGGCACCGACAAGCTCCTGCTCCTGTCCTTCACTGGTGAAGAACGAATGTCCGGACTCTTCCGTTTTGAACTGCGGATGTTGTCGGAAGAGGGAAAGATCAAGCCGACCGACATTGTAGGCAAGGCCATCGATTTCTACGTTCGCGATAAGGACGACGAAAAGCGATATTTCAACGGAATCGTGAGTCGGTTTGCGTACGCCGGCAAGGACGATCGCGCTCATTACTACAATGCAGAGGTTGTGCCATGGATGTGGCTCCTGACCAAGTGTTCTGATTGTCGCGTTCACGAATCTGACAAGAAGAAAGATGCCAAAACGATCATCGATACGCTTCTTAAGGAACTTGGGTTCTCAGACTACAAATGGGACTGCAAACGGACGCTCGAAAAACGCGAGTACTGCGTCCAGTTCC
>JANOUN010001080.1:0-5332 GCA_031416875.1 Planctomycetota bacterium
ACACATCCGGCAGAAACATTCATGGCAGAAAAATGAATTGCAGACCGACCTCAATTCGTGGTCTGTATTTTTCTGCCCCTCATTTTTCTGCCAGACCCGACCGCCTTCATTCGCGTCTATTCGTGTCCATTCGTGGTTAAAAGGCCCCTCAGCAAACGTTGAGAGTGTTGTTTTTCTGAGAAGAATTCTGACGACGAGACAGGCGAGTTTTGGGGTGCTGGCATCTCGGGCGGTGATGAATGAGGGGATGTCCGCCACGACAGGGGCTCGTCCCCATCGAGCGATGATCATCACCAGACAAGAAGTCAGCAAAGCGTTTTCGCCACGGCGTCAAGAGTCCAAAACGCTTAAGTCCAAGCCATTCAACGCGTGGTCGCTGGGGAACAAACGACGACATCGACTCTCACAAATCGTTGGGTAGCGGGCGAAGCCCGCGCCAAGTTTTACCGATCTGAGACAGTAATTCCCTGTCTGATTCTTAGAGTGCGGTCAGCCCGCATGCTTTTGATGATTCAGCAGCGTCTCCAGATGCACTACGACGCAATCAGCAAGGCGATCTATGTTGTAGCCGCCCTCCAGAATACTCACCAGCCTTCCGCCGCAGTGTGTGTCCGCCACTTGCAGCACGAGTTCGGTGAGACGTGAAAAGTCCTCCGTCTCGAGACCAAGTGATCCCACAGGATCTTCGGCGTGCGCGTCGAAGCCGGCGCTGACGATGATCAGATCGGGTTTGATCAAATCGGCGGCGAGTGTCAGTGTTTTTTCAAAGGCAGACAGATAGTCGAGTCGGGAAATTCCGAATTTCAGAGGCAGATTGAACGTTGTGCCCAGACCGGAACCGCGTCCGGTTTCCGACTTGCGCCCGGTTCCCGGATAAAACGGAAATCGATGAGCCGAGAAAAAGCCGACCTGTTCGTCTTCATAAAAAACATCCTGCGTCCCATTGCCATGATGCACGTCCCAGTCCACAACCAGCACGCGATCCAGACCCAGCCGCTGCACGGCGGTTCGTGCGGCAATTGCTGCATTTCCGAGCAGGCAAAACCCCATCGGAGCGTCAGGGACCGCATGATGCCCAGGCGGGCGCACCAGACATAACGCCGTGGAATCCTCGCCGCTCACGACTTTTGATACTGCATCCACTGCTGCGCCTGCCGCAAGAATTGCGACATCGGCAGACTCGGGACTCATCACTGTATCAGCTTCAATTCGACCACCGCCCGCGTCCGCGAACTCGCGAATGCGGCTCAGATGTCTTGCCGGATGGACTCGGAGAATATCATCATCGGCGGCTGACACAGCAGTCTGCTGCGTGCAGCGCTTGAGCAGACCAGTCTGTTCAAGGCTCGCATGAATTGTCCGCAGCCGTTGAGGACACTCCGGATGCGAACCGGTCTGATGCAGCAGAAAGCGATCATCGTGATAAAGCAGAGTCATTCCGCCAGTCCCTTGACGAACGCATCCTCCGGCAGATCACGGCCGGTCAGTTGACGAAACTGAAGATTCAGCTGAATGGCAAACACTGAGGTCGGATCAATATACCGCGCGCCGCGTGCATGTGCTTCGTCAGCAAATGGAGACCCACGCAAACCGACCGTCAGATCGACCACCGTCATTCGTTCACGAATCATCGTCGGGTTCGCTTGCCCTTTCGCCACACCACACGGCATTCCAAAATCGGACAGAACCAGTGTATCCGTTCGCAGATCATGCACTGCGTTCCAGCCAACGTGCCGCACTCCGATGGCGCGTGCCATCGAAGCCGCAGTGTTGTCGGACGGACCCGCGATGCTGACGGCTGCGCCCTTCTGGCTGAAGAAAATTGCTGCTCCGCGCGCCATAGGACTGTTTCCGATGACCGTCACGGAACCACGGGACGCCCATTCCGCACTGCCGGTGACCGCCTCGCCGGCCTTTTCGATGGCTTCAAATGTTGTACAAATGCCCTTCCAGCCACCAGTGCCCTCCTTGAGCACATCAATACGATTGGATGCCGTGGCGAACTCATCCCGCGACGTTGCCAGAGAGGTCAGGTCTCCATCGTATGCCGGATCGATGATCAGTCCGTTAATCTTCATTTTCTCCAGCATCTTTGGAAACTTTGACAGATCGCCGGGCAGCAGTGGAAGACAACGAATGGGTTTTTCCATTGAAGAAAGTGCGGCATTGAAAACTCGCGCGGCAATGTTCTCAGAATCTCCGTAACCGATGATGCCCACAAAACGAGTTTTGGAATTGATTTCTCCGCAGCGATAATCTTCCTGCAACTGCCATACGGTCGCCTGCTTCGCAAATGCTTCCATACCGCGTTCCAATGCCGCATAGATCCAGGGGGAACCGTACTTTCGCCCCAGCAGTGAGAACGTCAGTCCGGATCGACCAATTCCAATTCCGACGATCGGTACCGCCCGAGGTTGAGTCACCGCCGCCAGCAGCGGCCAGGCTCCGTCGAGGTCTTCCGTGAGCCAGGTGAACTTAACAACATCGGCCTTCGCTTTGCAGCACTGAGCAAAAATCTCGTCGATCTTTGAAAGCGGACGGTTCAGGTTTGTGTATGCGATGACTCGTTTCGTCTGACCGAAGCGAGGAATTTTTTCGGCCATTTCAAGGTCCAGCTCGACATACGCCGGGCCTCCGACAATCGCCTCACGCAACAACTGCATGCGCTGTGATTCGCTCCCCTTCCATTTTCCGCCATCCTGCTCGCGGCGACAGGAGACCAGCATCGGCTTATCGACCATCCTGATCAATTCGCCAACATTCGGTTCGTTGATAAAGTGATCAAGGCACAATTCAATGAGGTCACACTTGCGCGAGGCGTTGAGCAGATCTGCAGGAGCCAGCGTGCGCGAAGTCGGGGTCACGGATATACAGATCATGTTTGTGGCTCAGGTGACGTTTTTGGGTAGAAGCTGTGAAAGAGAAAGCTGAACAACGACTGCCAGCCGACTGCGGCAATGATGCCGATGAATGGCATCACCGGAGCCCGCATTCGGGTGTCAGTCCAGTAGACAGAATGCAACAGCATGAATGACAAAATGATCAGCCATGAGTCTGCAAGACTGTGGTCTGACGGAATGCGTCTTTCCGAGCGAAATCCCGGCATTCGGCGCAGGGCCGGAATCGATCGGCAAATTGCCGCCGCGACACCAATCCAGATCAGGCCATACCAGACGGCAACCAGAGTTGTGACAAATCGCGGCAGGCCATCGTCCGAGCCTGGCGTAATTGCACAGAAGCGCCGCAGACGCAGCAGGCACGATTTGAAGAAGCTTAGGGGTTGAGCCTTCATTGATGCGACCGCTTGATGATAGTACCAGGCATCCTGAGCCGGTTCACTGTCGACTGGCACACCTTGTGTCGCGGCATCAGCGATCATGCGCCGCTGCCATGCATCCAGTTGCCGCCCCGGCCAGGGGAACGGAACCTCGCCGTCAATCACGTCGCGATAAAAATCCGGATTGTTGCCCAGCGCGAGTGTGTAGCCACCGTGCGTCGTCGCCGGAATGAACTGATGAAATTGTACGGCATTCCGGATGATCCACGGAGAAATCGCTGCGGCTGCAGCGATCATGGGCAGAATCGCAATCGTCACGTTTCTGCGAAGATTCTCGTCCCCTTTCCGACAGAGAATCAGACGTGACAGTACCAGGATCGCACAGGACACCAGCAAAATCGGTCGCACAAGCGAACCCAGACCGAAGAGGACACCCGACAAGACATAAAACCCCGCGCCGTTACCGTAAGACACTTTGCGCCGCAGATCGGCAGCTTTCAACGCCACGACGGCTCCTGTCAGAATCGCCGCGGCAGGGACTTCCGTCATCGGCAAGATAGTATACCGAACCAGCAGCGGGTCGAAGGTTGTGAATGCGACGGCGATGAGCGAGACACTTGGCGACAACTGATGTTGGCGGCAAAGGATCCATGAGAGCCAGACAATGGCGATGCTGCACAATCCATTGATGGTCGCAACACTCGCCCAATCTGGCAGTCCTGACACTTCCAATCCCGCGAGTGCAAGCGGATACCCCGGCGGGCGAAAGGCCGTCGGACGATGCGTATGAGGCCCGGCAAATCCTTCGCCTTTGGCTACCATATCTGCATGGGCCAGGTAGCCATCGTTGTCGGCAGTGAGATCTGCGGCACGAATCCACCCTCCGCCAAGGCGGACAGCGATCCCGAAAATCAGCAGGATCACCAGTACGGACGCCGTTCGCATGGGGTGGAGTCTTAGCTGACAAACGAAGGAAGGGCAAATGAAGAGGGTCAGGCGTCCAGCCGGCGGTGCAGTCGCGGATTTCGGCAGGCCGGAAGCCGACCGACATTCAACGCGTCCATGGGACAATCCACACAATCGCCAAAATCCGTCTGTTGCTTTTTCGCAACGTTCAGCAGAATACAATCCTGTCCGGCGAGGGACGTCGTCTGACGTAGGCTGAATGCAGCAAACGAGTCCAGCGTTGTTGCCACGTCAGGTTGCGTGTTCTTCTTGAGTCTGCGTTGTGCCGGAGAGTTGTTTGTGAAAGAGTCACTTTCGTATTTGATTAATCTCGTGCTGCATTTGGATGAGCATTTAAAGACTCTGTCCAATTCGCTCGGCGGCTGGTTGTACGTGATTCTGTTTGCCGTCGTTTTCTGTGAAACGGGATTGATCGTCACGCCTTTTCTTCCTGGCGACTCGCTGCTGTTTGCCGTCGGAGCCCTTGTCGCATTGCCTGGAACAGGGCTCAGCCTGCCGCTGATGTTCGTACTGCTGACTGTCGCTGCAATTCTGGGCGACGCGGTGAATTATCGCATTGGCCGAATGATCGGGCCAAAGATTTTTCGCAGCGACAAATCGAGGCTGCTCAACAGGGATCACTTGGTAAAAGCCCAGCGGTTCTACGAACGCCACGGAGGAAAGGCCATCTTTCTTGCGCGTTTCGTTCCCATCATACGCACATTTGCTCCGTTTGTGGCAGGTGCCGGCAAAATGAACTACCTCCGATTCTGGATGTTCAATGTCAGTGGAGCCATCATCTGGGTAGGGCTGTTTCTTGTCGGTGGCTATGTCTTCGGAAATCTCCCGATCGTAAAGAAGTATTTCTCGCTCGTCATGCTGGGCATCATCTTTGTTTCGGTCCTTCCCATAGCATTTGAATGGTGGCGCGACAGAAAACAGTCAAAGACAGCAAACGCCTCTCATTCCGCCAGTGTCTGAAATTGCTCCAGCTGAAAGAAAACCGCCCGTAAATTCGTCATCACAGTCCCAACGGGTTGCCTGTCCCCAAAAATCCGATAAACTGCCCGCCGCAGTGTTGGAGGCAGCATTTGTCCGCCAACTCAAAAC
>JANOUN010001081.1:0-3358 GCA_031416875.1 Planctomycetota bacterium
ACCCGAAGCGCCAGCGAGGCCACGATCCAACCACCACTAAGCCGAAGGGCCAGCGAGGATCCCCATGGCCAGTCCGATTGCAGCGATGAGGCAGCGGAAGGCCTCGCTGGCGCTTCGGGTTGATTTCGAAAGCGAATTCCCGGAGACAGTTGTATTCCATCATGCGCATCGAATTTCAGTGGCAATCACACAACGTAATGGTTGCAACTCCGCGCCCCCGTACATATTCTCTGCCATGCGTAATCATCTACAGTAAGGCTTTGACAGAAATATCCCGAACATGACCAAATGGGTCTTCGCAAAGCTCGATCCAGCGGTCGTTCGACGAGACCCGAATGAGACGCAGCTGTTCAAAGCAGAACAGGCAGGCGATGACGAATATGCGGGAACGGATGCTTTAGTACGAGAGATTTTGCAGAATTCGATCGATGCCGCTACTGGAAAGGGACCGGTAAGAGTTCGGCTCGCACTGCATCCGAATGCTGATGACTTCCCACAATCAATTTTTCTCTTCAGCCAACGCCAGACCAGGACAAACCCGTAAATTTCTATGCCGCGAATCTTCGACAACATTGAAATGAATCTTCTTCCTACGCTCCAGGAAGTCCTGGCAACGTCGGAACGAGCTGATTTCTGCGTCGGTTACTTCAACCTGCGTGGCTGGAAGCAGCTTGACAGTCTCGTGGAGCGATGGGACGGCGGAGATGGGCATTGCTGTCGGCTGCTCGTCGGTATGCAGCAAATGCCCCAGGACCAATTGCGTTCCACACTCAGTCTGATCCACGGAGAGCAGGAAATCGATCAGGCGACAGCAATTGTTCTTAAGCGAAAACTTGCCCAGGATTTTAAGGATCAGTTGACAGTTGGGATTCCCACAAACGCCGACGAAGCAGGTTTACGGCGATTGGCCAAACAAATCGAGTCGCAGAAACTGGTCGTCAAGCTGTTCCTTCGACACAACCTTCACGCCAAGTTGTACCTCAACTTTCGAAGAGATCCCTCAAGCCCCACGACCGGATTCCTGGGCAGCAGCAATTTGACGATGTCCGGCCTTTCGAAACAAGGCGAGTTGAACATAGACGTCCTCGACCATGATGCCTGCAACAAGCTGGCAAAATGGTTTGATGATCGCTGGAACGACAGGTTCTGTATCGATATCTCAAAAGAGCTGGTGGAGATCATCAACAATAGCTGGGCCCGCATGGAGGTCCTGCCGCCTTACTACATCTATATTAAGATGGCATACCACCTGGCTCAGGAAGCGAGAGCGGGGCTCAAGGAATTCCAGATTCCCGCCGACTTCGGCGACAAGCTTTTCGAGTTTCAGAAAGCTGCGGTAAAGATCGCTGCCCATCACCTGAACAAGCGAGGCGGCGTCGTGATTGGGGATGTCGTAGGTCTTGGCAAGACCTTGATGGCAACAGCGCTTGCACGCATCTTCGAGGATGATCATGGACTGGAGACTTTGATCATTTGCCCCCGAAACCTTGTCCCGATGTGGGAAGATTACCGTCAGGAATACCGACTGCGTGCAAAAGTCATGTCGGTCACCAACGTGCAGCGGGAGCTGCCTGACTTGCGTCGGCATCGGCTTGTCCTCATCGACGAAAGCCACAATCTCCGCAATCGGGAAGGCAAGCGATACAGAGCCATTTCGGAATACATCAGTTCCAATGACAGCAAAGTCATTCTCTTATCGGCAACCCCGTACAATAAGACCTACCTTGACCTTTCCAATCAGCTGCGCCTCTTCATCGACGAAGGCGATGATATTGGTATCCGTCCGGAGCAGCTGCTCAGAAAACTCGGTGAAACCGAGTTCATTCGTCGGCACCAGTGTCCAGTACGCTCGCTGGCCGCCTTTGAAAAGAGTGACGAAACCGACGACTGGCGTGACCTGATGCGTCTGTATCTGGTCCGGCGCACACGAAGTTTCATTCAAGAACATTACGCGATACTCGATCCAGCGTCGCAACGAAAATATCTCGAGTTTTCTGACGGGACTCGCTCCTTCTTCCCCACTCGCGTTCCCAGGACCGTCAAGTTTGCTATCGACTCCGCAAACCCGGAGGACCAATACGCTCGGCTGTTTGCAGATGACGTGGTACAAGCGGTCAATAAGCTCAAATTACCTCGCTACGGACTTGGCAACTATCCGAAGCCCACTCCACAGAAGCCTCCAACGGCGGAAGAGGCGCGCACGCTCAGCAATTTGTCGCGGGCCGGCAGCCGGCTGAAAGGTTTCTGCCGTACGAATTTGTTCAAGCGACTGGAGAGCAGTGGTCACGCCTTCATTCTGTCCGTGGAGCGGCACATTCTGCGTAATTTTATTTGCCTTCACGCAATCGAGAATGATCTGCCTCTCCCTATCGGGACGCAGGATGTTGGCTTGCTCGACAGTTCGGCAAATGACTCCGACAGCGACCTGTGGGATACCGAAGACGACGGAGCGGACAATGATCCGTCTCGCCAGGTTTCGCAATTGATGTCCGAAGACGACTTCCAGGCGCGAGCCCGCGAAATCTACGACGCCTACGCCGACAACTTCCGACGTCGATTCAAATGGCTGTCATCAAGTCTGTTTGTCGAACAATTGGCAAAAGATCTCAAATCCGACGCCAAGGCCTTGATGAAGATCCTCGCAAAGTGTGGCGCGTGGGATTCGAACCGCGATGCAAAACTTCTGGCATTATTGGATCTTGTGCAGCAGAAACATCCAGCACAGAAGGTGCTGTTGTTTACTCAGTTTGCAGACACTGTTGACTACCTCGAGTCGCAATTGAAATCGCGGGGAGTTCGCGATATTTCGGGCGTCACGGGCGATACAGAGAACCCAACCGCAATTGCTCATCGCTTCAGCCCGGTCAGCAATGGCAAGCGATCTCGCATAACTCCGGCCGAGGAATTGCGAATCATCCTGGCCACTGATGTCCTGAGCGAGGGCCAGAACCTTCAGGATTGCGGTGTTATTGTCAATTACGACCTGCCGTGGGCCATCATTCGACTCATTCAGCGTGCCGGGCGAATTGATCGAATCGGGCAAAAGGCGGATACGATTCTGTGCTATTCGTTTCTACCTGCAGACGGTGTTGAACGCATCATCAACTTACGCAGTCGAGTGCAGCAGCGGCTGCGTGCGAATGCCGAAGTGGTGGGCACGGACGAGACTTTCTTTGAAAACGATCTGAATCAGCAACCACTCGTGAACCTATACAACGAGAAGGCTGGAATTCTGGATGGAGATGACGATACAGAAGTGGATCTGGCGTCCTATGCCTGGCAGATCTGGAAGAACGCCATCGACCGCGATCCTCGCCTTGAGCAAATCGTCCCGAACCTTCCTAATGTGGTCTACTCA
>JANOUN010001082.1:0-1690 GCA_031416875.1 Planctomycetota bacterium
GCGGTCCGGCGGGGTGCCAGCAGACTTCTGTTCGCCCCCGGAATCGCTGCTTCCCGAATCCCAGCATCCGATTCCTGATGTCAGATTTCTGTTGTGACAGGGAAACAGCTTTCCTAGACTTCCGCCTGCATTTTCGGTGAATTGCCGAAAAATGCTCAGGCGGCGTTTCTCGTTCACTTCTGATGAATCCTCAGGTACGGGCAATAATGGCGAACTATTTCTTCACAAGCGAATCGGTCAGCATGGGGCATCCGGACAAAGTGTCCGATCAGGTCTCAGACGGAATTCTGGACGCTTTGCTGGCTCAGGATCCGATGTCGCGCGTTGCCTGTGAAACACTCTGCACGACAGACCTTGTCGTTCTGGCTGGTGAAATCACGACTCAGGCAGAAATTGACTATGTCGCGGTCACGCGGAAAGTCATTCGTGACATCGGTTACACGTCCGATGACATTGGTTTCAACGCCGACACGTGTCGCGTCTTCGTTGCACTGCACAGTCAGTCCGGAGATATTGCTCAGGGTGTTGACCGCGACGGTGCCGGCGACCAGGGTCTGATGTTCGGTTATGCCTGTAATCAGACGCCAGAACTGATGCCAGTTCCCATTGCCTTCGCTCATCGATTGATCAATCGACTGACGGAAGTCCGACAGAAGGGCGAGGTCAAGTGGCTGCGTCCGGACAGCAAGAGTCAGGTCACGATCGAATATGACGGAATGAAACCGGTTCGCGTTGAAGCGATCGTCATTTCCACGCAGCACGACGACACTGTCACGCAAAAACAAATTGCAGCCTTCATCAAAAAGGAAGTCATTGGCAAAGTTATTCCTGCCGAGATGCTCGACAGCAAGACCAAGTACCACATCAACCCGACTGGCCGATTCGTCGTTGGCGGGCCACATGGTGATACCGGTCTGACCGGGCGCAAAATCATCGTGGACACTTACGGCGGCTGGGGGCGACACGGCGGTGGAGCGTTCTCCGGCAAGGATTCGACCAAAGTCGACCGTTCAGCAGCGTACATGGGACGCTATGTCGCCAAGAATATCGTGGCTGCGGGTCTGGCAGAACAGTGCGAAGTACAGCTGGCCTATGCAATTGGCGTCGCGGAACCGGTGAGCATTCGAGTCGATACGTTTGGCACAGGCACGATCCCTGAAGAGCGTTTCGAAAAACTGGTGCGCGATCATTTTCCATTGACGCCAAAAGGCATCATTGAACATTTGAAACTGCGTCGTCCGGTGTTCCTGAAAACCGCCGAAGGTGGTCACTTTGGCCGCAGCGGCGACGGCTTCACGTGGGAAGCCACCAACAAGGGTGCAGCTTTGAAGAAAGCTGCAAAGTAGTGCTCTGTCAACAATGAAACGAGGGGTTGTGGCTTGGAAAAGGGGTCAGGAACCCATAGTGCTTGGCGCGGGCTTCGTCCGCAACCGAAACAAGTAGGCAGATTTCGCTGAAATCTGCTGTGCCGACTTCGGCGAAGTCGGCCTACACTTAGTCGGCCTCAAAATGATGCGTTGCCAAAAATCTTCTCAGGAATATTCAACTCTCAACGTTTGCAGAGCAGACTCGCCTCCTTCCAGGCAGCCACGATAATCTACGATGCCACAGTCTGGTTTTGCGAAGAGTTTGTGGATACGCGGTCTCGTACGGTGGATCAAATGGTTCAGGCGGCTCGATCAGGACGTCA
>JANOUN010001083.1:0-1652 GCA_031416875.1 Planctomycetota bacterium
GCTGTCCAAACCCGACATGCTGCTGTTGGACGAACCCACCAACCACCTTGACGCTGAATCTGTGGATTGGCTCGAACAATTCCTAGTGCGCTTCCCCGGCACTGTGGTGGCCGTCACCCATGACCGCTACTTCCTCGACAATGCGGCGGAGTGGATTTTGGAATTAGATCGCGGTCGCGGCATTCCGTGGAAAGGCAATTACAGCTCCTGGCTGGAACAAAAAGAAGCGCGGCTGGAACAAGAACAAAAACAAGTCGACGCCCACATGAAATCCATGAAGCAAGAACTAGAATGGGTGCGGCAAAATCCCAAAGCGCGCCAAGCCAAATCCAAGGCGCGCCTATCGCGCTTCAATGAACTGAGCTCGGTGGAATACCAGCAGCGCAACGAGACCCAAGAGATTTTCATCCCCGTGGGCGAACGCCTGGGCGATAAAGTCATTGACTTCAACAACGTCAGAAAAAGCTACGGTGATCGCCTCTTGATCGATGACCTCAGCTTCAGCGTCCCCGCCGGCGCCATCGTCGGCATCATCGGTCCGAACGGCGCGGGTAAGTCCACCCTATTCCGTATGATCACCGGCAAAGAACAACCGGACAGCGGCGAAATCGACATCGGCGCCACGGTCAAAATCGCCGCCGTCGACCAGTCGCGCGAAGGATTGGAAAACGACAAAACCGTATTCGAAGCCATCTCCGGCGGCTCCGACATCCTCACCGTGGGCAAATACCAAACGCCGTCGCGCGCCTACATCGGCCGCTTCAACTTCAAAGGCTCGGACCAACAAAAAACCGTTGGCAATCTTTCCGGCGGCGAACGCGGACGGCTGCACCTCGCCAAAACCTTAATCGAAGGCGGCAACGTCTTGCTGCTGGACGAACCCTCCAACGACCTCGACGTTGAAACCCTGCGCGCGCTGGAAGATGCACTCCTGGAATTCGCCGGCTGCGTGCTGGTGATCTCGCATGATCGCTGGTTCCTCGACCGCATTGCAACGCACATTTTGGCCTGCGAAGGCGAGTCGCATTGGAACTTCTTCAACGGCAACTATCAAGAATACGAAGCAGATAAACGTAAGCGCTTAGGTGATGAAGGTGCGAAACCGAAGCGGATACGCTATAAGCCGATTAGTCGCTGAAAATAGCAACAGTAAGCATTGTGGGAATGGCCTTTTTGCACAATCGGAGCGTCCATTCACTGGTTTGGAGCAAGCGCAGCCCCACGTTTATAATGCGATCCTGATACGACGGCATCAAGACAAAGCACAGAAGAGCAAATCCGATGAATGAAGTGATCACAAAGACCAACACTACTACCGCGCCGACACGCGGCGGCGACTATACCGGCATCCTGCCCAGCCAGAAAATTCTGGAGATGCAGCGTAGTGGTGAGATCACGACAACACAGTTGAAACAGTTTGATCACGACCAAGTCCAGCCTGCCAGCATTGACCTACGCCTTGGCGATTTTGCTTATCCCGTCGATACCAGTTTTCTGCCCGGCAAGGGCGTAAAAGTGCTGGATAAAATGCGGCAACTGGATGCGCAGTTTGCCGATTTTAAAATCGACCTGAGCCAGGGCGCTGTTCTGGAAAAAGGCCGGGTATACGTTATCCCGCTGATGGAAGCGATCAACTTGAAAAGCGATGTCGC
>JANOUN010001084.1:0-7742 GCA_031416875.1 Planctomycetota bacterium
CGACGGAGCGTGACGGCTGCTTTGTCAGAAAAACAGGGTAACGGATGGCAAAACTCAGGCAGACGATTCCGCTGCAGGAACGCCAGAAACTGTTAAAGGATCTATCTCTGGCACCTGCCTGGATGCATCACTTGCTTCGAGAATTGACGGAGGATAAATCGTGTCGCGTTTCGCTCCGCGAAAGTTTCGCGTGACTTTCGCAGAGCGAAAGGCGACACTCTCGACTGCATTACAGCCAGCGCGCAAGTCTTCCTATTGTGAGTTTCGGAACGACCAGATTCAACATGAGCAACTTCCTCTTCCTCAAAAGCGAGTTTCCCGCGGTGTTTGAATCCGCGACGAAGGCGGAATCGCTCGCGATCCCGGATCCACGTACAGCCTGCTTCTATGCTCGTCGCGCATTGGAACTGGCGGTGTCGTGGGCGTACAAGTTCGACAGCGGACTGAAGCTGCCGTACCAGGACAATATCTCGGCTCTGATCCACGAACCCACGTTCAAGCAAACGCCTGGTGACGCGGTATTCAACAAGGCGAAGGTGATTGTCACGTTGGGCAACGGGCGGTCCATCATCATCGACTGATTCCTGTTTGATTACTGCCAGAACCTGGAATTCTTCAGTCAAAACCCGGAAGCGACAGACGGTGCGGCTGGCGAATCTCTGGGCAGGCGGCTGATCAACACGGCAACGACTGATGGCTCCGAAGCTTTTCAAAGAATGACTTCAAGTGGTTCAAAGGTAAAACACAAGCTTCCAGGGGAACCGTGCAGAAAGTGTGGATCTCTGCTCGTGAAGGCAACACCAGGCAGGAAGAAACTCAAGAGCAAGCAGACGTCCTATTACGAATGGTATCTACTCTGTCCTGGTTGCAATGAGATGTACATGGTGGAAGACGCAAAGCGAATGATCGAGAACAGCCTGAAGTCGATGTTCGATGAGAGCGACGGGGAGGTCTGAAGAAGTTCAAAACCACGAAACACCCAGCGCGGGCTTCGCCCGCAACCCATTCGTTAGTGCCGGGACGCAGAAACACAGGCGACAGAAAAATGAGTGACAGAAAAATGAATCACAGAAAGACAATGCTGTGTGTCCTCTATTTTTCTGTCATCGATTTCATTGTCGCATTGGTTCCTCCGTGAAGCACAACACTTCTCATAAACCTGGACTCAGCCAGACGCTTGACCAGAGTTCTGGACCTCAGCTGCGGGCGGGCGTCTACATCCATTTTTCTGCGGTGGAATCTCTTGCACGAGCTACGGCAGCCACCGGGTTCAAAATGATCACACGAAGATGTCCGTCACGGGGCGGCCTTTGGCGATCGGCAGAGGCCGGTTGAGATTGTCGTGGACTTCAATTGTGTGGTCAATTCCCAGCGCATGATACATCGTGGCGGCGAGATCGCCGGTCGTTACGGGATCGCGATCCGGCATCGCACCGTATTTGTCCGACGCACCGTAGACAGCTCCGCCCTGAATGCCACCGCCTGCCATCAGGACCGTGTAACACTTCGGCCAGTGATCCCGGCTGATATTCGCGTTAATCTTCGGCGTTCGACCGAACTCACCCATCCAGATCACCAGCGTTTCATCCAGCAGGCCTCGATCGCTGAGATCATTCAGCAGGACGGGCAGTGTGTGATCGGTCACAGGAAAATGCCACTCTGGAAGGATTTCGTACATTCGTGTATTGTCGAAACCGTGGGTGTCCCATCCACCATCCGTCTTGCTTCTTCCGCCAATGCTTTGCGCAAAATAAACGGTGACAAACTTCACACCGGACTCCACCAGTCGTCGAGCCAGCAGGCAACCCTGTCCGTATGTTGTGCGACCATACGCTGCGCGCAGAGCGTCGGGTTCCTTTGACAGATCAAACGCTTCTCGTACCTTTTGAGAGTTGAGCATCTCAAGCGCGCGATCGTAGTACGCATCCAGACCTTGAGCGGCGGCGGACCGATCCAGCGTTCTGGCCTGTTGGTTGATGACCTGCTGCAGAGCGCGTCGATCTCCAAGTCGGGCAAGAGAAATGTCCGAGGGCAGACTCAGCTGCGACAGGCGAAAGTCAGGATCGTTCGGGTCGTTGCGGAAAAACAATGGATCGTGCTGCTTGCCCAGAAAACTGGCACGCTGACCGGGCGTCGTGGAACCATCCGAAATCTGATATGGATAGGAAACGAACGTGGGCATGCCGTTGGTATTCGGAGCAACGGCATCCACGACTGAACCATATCCCGGAAACAGATCCAGTGACTCTCGCAGACGTTGATCGTCAATCGGCGGCTCAAACCCCGTCAGCGCCGTGTAGCCGGCGGAGTTATGGTTATTCATCGTGTGATGCACCGTACGGATTTGTGCCACACGGTGCATGATTTTTGCGGTCTCCGGCAGATGTTCACATACGGACATGCCGGGGACGGAGGTGGGGATCTGTCGATAGAGCGAACGGTATCCGTCCGGTGCATCGGGTTTCATGTCAAACGTATCGACATGACTCGGACCGCCCCATTGAAACAGAAAGATCACGGATTTCGCGCGACCGGTTTTATTCCGCGCCGCCTGCTGCACATCTTCTGCGCGGAGCAGTCGCGGAAGGTTCATCCCGAGCAATCCTGCACCGCCGACACGAATCAAGTCACGGCGATGCAGTTGGTTAATGCGTGACAACATAAATCAGTTCCCAAATCGATCGGTATAAGCCGCATGATTGATTTTGTCGTATACCATCATGCGATGCAATCGGCCGGTAAATTTCCTCAAATCTGTGGAGAACAATCCAGTGCGCCAAGTATTATGGAGCGAGATTCAATACCCTGATGGCGGCAGGACTCCAGATTGCGGTGAACTGGTAACGACATGAGTTCCTTACTGACTGGGCAATGGGCGATGGTGGATTCGCAAACGACAGTTCTTGTCGCGGAAGACAGCCGGACTCAATCGGTCCTGTTCCGGTCGCTGCTTGAAAAGGCCGGATACCGCGCCGTGATGGCGGTCAATGGTCGTGAGGCGCTGGAGATGATCAGGAACATGCCTCCGGATGTTGTGATCACAGACCTCAATATGCCCGAAATGAACGGACTGGAGCTGGTCGAAGCCGTCCATGCAGATTTTCCTCGGATCCCCGTGATTCTCGCGACAGGCGTTGGCAGTGAAGAAATTGCGGCAGAGGCGCTGCGGAAAGGGGCGGCAAGTTATGTCCCGAAGCGAAACCTGAAAGACCTGATTCCCACGCTGCAACGGCTGCTTGCGGTGGCACACGCAGATCGAGCCAGTGCGCAGCTTTCTGCCTGTGCGATTCTGAGCGAAGTGCAGTTCATTCTGCCGAATGAAGGATCGCTCGTCGCACCATTGGTGGCGCAAATCAAGCGCATGGTCGAACGCTTCAACCTGCGCGACACGGGCGGTGCGATGCGTGTGGCGATGGCACTTGACGAAGCGTTGCAAAATGCCATTCTGCACGGCAACCTTGAAGTGTCATCCACGCTGCGTGAAGGCGATGATGCGAATGCTTTCTATGCTCTGGCGACGGAACGGCGTCAGCAGACGCCGTTCAAAGATCGTAAGGTTTATGTGCGGGCGGTGACGTCCAGGGATATGGCGGAAATCACCATTCGTGACGAGGGGCCTGGATTCGACCCGTCCAAGATCCCCGACCCCACAGATCCGGCGTATCTCGATCGTCCATGTGGTCGCGGGCTGTGGCTGATTCATGCGTTCATCGATGAAGTACGCCACAACACGACGGGAAATGAGATCACGATGATCCTTCGCAAGCAATCGGAATCGGAGATGGAGTAGGAGATATGGCGATTCACGAGTCATTTCGCATCATGCTTGTCGAAGACAGTGCGACATCCGCAGAACTGGCAAAATGCTGGCTGGAAGACGGGATTGGCACGGGGTTTATTCTGCATCGCGCCGCGCAACTGTCGTCGGCGCTGGAGTTGCTGCAGCAGAAAGCTGTCGATCTGACGATTCTGGATTTGAACCTGCCCGATAGCCAGGGACTGGATACGTTTCGATGCATTCACGCCCAGGATCGCAATGTCCCTATCGTCATTCTGAGCAGTGAAATCGATGAAGAACTCGCGTTGGATGCCGTTCGCCTGGGGGCGCAGGACTATGTCGTCAAAGACAACCGGATTCGGAATCCGCTTGCCCGCCCCGTGCTTTTTGCGTGGGAACGTGTTCAAAGGTATCGCGCCGAGGCGGCACTCCGCGAAAACAATCAACAGCTTCAGCTCGCGCGTTCGGTTCAGCGGTACTTGCTTCCGGACGGTCCACCGATGCTCGAAGGCTTCGACATCGCGTGTCGCTGTGAGCCGGCAGACCTGATCGGGGGCGACTACTACGATTTTATTCCGTTGAATGATGGTTCTCTCGGACTGGCGATCGCGGATGTGAGCGGGCATGGCACGGCGGCCGCGTTGCTGATGGTCGAAGTCCGTGCCACGTTCCGCGCACTTGTGGGGCAGGGGCTGGGGCTCAGCGAAGTGATGCACGTCACAAATCAGCTGCTGACTCCGGATCTGGATTACAATTTTGTGACCGCCTTTTTTGGCGTGCTGCAGCCGAAGGCTCGCATACTGCGTTATGGCAGTGCCGCACATCCGGCGATTTTGATGCATGCAGACGGGGCCGTTCGCCGACTTGATGCGCACACACCGCCGCTGGGTGTGCATACCGGCGGCAGTATGATCTCAGACGAGATCTCACTGCGTGACGGCGACGTATTGGTGCTCTACACGGATGGCCTGGTTGAGCGTTTGAATGTTCGCCACGGGTTGTTCGGCCTGAACCGCCTTCTTGAAGTACTCAGACGCAATCGGCAACTGACCGCGGAAGAGATTCTGGAATGCATCCTGATGGCGGTCCGGGATTTTTCCGGTGGCGTGCCTCAGGCCGATGACGAGACGCTGGTGATTGTCAAAGTCGGGAGTGAATCCTGATGGACATGCAGCAACTCCGGGAGCGATTGATGCCCGTTTTCCTTGAGGAGTTGCACGAATGTGTCAGCGACATGCAGCGTTATTTGGCGTCTTTGCAGAAATATCCTGAGCAATCCGTCCGTGAGATGCTTGTCAATGAGTTCTATCGAGCCGCGCACAAGATTAAAGGCGCAGCGAATGCTGCGCAAGTCGGCTCGATCGAACTTTTGTGTCGTCAGATGCAGGATATTCTGATGTCGGTTCGTGACGGTCAGCGACCGCTCGACAGTGACCTGCTCGAACAGTTTGCCCAGGCTGTCAGCTTCCTTGACGTTTCCGCAGGAGCACTGCGCGATGGAAGTACGCTGGGGTCTGGCGCTAAGATCTTCCATCGACCATGACAAATCTGGCGACGAACTGGCGGATGAAGAACGAGCGGGCGCGGGAAGCCGGGACATATCCGTTGATTTCCTCGCCGGATTTGCGCAAACGGTCACTCCAAGTCCAGCGTATGACCGTCGTGCCGCCGTTCTGTGGAACCGGTGGAAACCGTCTTTTTTGTCGTCTCTGCCCTTGAAACACGGGCGAGAGGCAACTTTGTCTCCTCTGTTTTTGTGTGCGAAACGACTCGACATGTCAAACGACGCTGTGATTGAGATCCGCAACCTGTCCAAGATTTACCGCGACTTCTGGGGTCGCAAGAAGGTGCAGGCGGTGAAAAGCCTGAGCATGGATGTGAAGCGGGGTGAAGTTTTCGGGCTGCTGGGACCGAATGGTTCCGGAAAAACGACAACCATGAAAATGCTGCTGGGGCTGCTGTTCCCGACATCCGGAGAAATGACAATTCTTGGCAAGCCAGCGTCAGACGTTTCCAAGAACGAAAGAATCGGATACCTGCCGGAAGAATCCTACCTGTACCGATTTCTGAACGCCGACGAGACACTGGATTTCTACGGGCGCCTCTTCAAGATGACGGCTGCCGAACGCAACCGCCGCGCAGATGAACTCATCGAAATGGTGGGACTGGGCAAGGCACGTCGTCGGCAGCTTAAGGAATACTCCAAGGGTATGGCCCGCCGCATCGGGCTCGCGCAAGCCCTGATCAACGATCCGGACCTGGTCTTGCTCGACGAACCAACCAGCGGACTGGACCCGATCGGTACGCGAGAAATGAAAGACTTAATTCTGCGACTTAAGGCACAGGGAAAAACGGTCATGATGTGTAGTCACCAACTCGCGGACGTACAGGACGTTTGTGATCGCATCGCGGTCTTGTTTCAAGGTGAACTCAAGGTTCTGGGGCGAGTGGAAGATCTGCTGGAAGTGCGGAACGAAATGCAGATGCGTACTTCAAATCTTAGCGACGCAGCGATGTCTGACATCCGTGAAGTATTAAAGAAACACCAAATCACCGATGTTGCGTTCAGCCGTCCGCGAGCGGACCTGGAAGAACTATTCCTGCGAACAGTTCGCGAAAGCGGTGAGCGACCAGGGCGGCGATTCACAACCGAAGAAATCACAGGAAAATCTGGTAGCCAGGCTTAATGTGTCGCTTTTCGATGTGCAGCCTCTGCAGCAATTGCTATTTCGCTTAAGCGCCGCGCGGCGTTGTTTTTTTCAAATCTTGTCTCTGGTTGTTCTATAGTCTGGGCGATTCATTCTTCAGTGATGACCCTCAAAATGTGAATCGGGAAACGTTCCCTATGGACTTTGATGTAGCACCGTTCACTCTTAGGATATGGCAACAAGCCTGAAGTCGTGGTTGTTTTTGATCGGTATCCTGGCCTCCGTTGGTCTGCTGATTTCGATGCTGTTATCGGTCGCCCGCAACGGTGCCGCCGGAATCGGGATCTTCTTCAAAGGTCTCGTGAGCTTCCTGGACGACGTCGGATCGGTTTCCCCTCGTCGCATCCTGGCGCTGACAAATCTGACCCTCAAAGAGGCCATTCGCCGTAAAGCATTGCTGGTGTTTGCCGTGTTTGCGGTGCTCCTGATGTTTGCTGGCTGGTTCCTGACGAATTCAAACGAACGCGCTGAGTTGCAGGTTGGTATCCATATTGCCTTTATCCTGCAGACGATTTCGTGGCTGATGCTGCCTGTCGTGTTCTTTCTGAGCTGCTGGTCGTTGCCGGAAGATATTCGCATTCGGTCGCTGCATACGGTTGTCACCAAACCGGCGCGTCGGATCGAGATTGTCCTTGGCCGCATGTTCGGAATGGGAATTGTCATATTGATCGTGCTTGTCACGATGGGTGGCATTGGCTATCTCTGGATTGTGCGACAGTTGCCGTCGGAAGCGAAAAGTCAGTTGACTTGCAGGGTTCCGGTGTTCGGGCGTTTGCAGTTCGTCAATCCGGAGGGGCAGCCCTCGCTTAAAGGCATCAACGTTGGCGATGTGTGGGACTTTCGCACCCACATTCAGGGCAACACACGCGCTCGCGGTGTTTTTGTGTTTGACGGCATTGACGACTCCACACTCGTCATGGGGGCGCAATCCGCTGCGGATGGTTCCGGAGCGTTGCAGATTCCTGGATTGAGAATGGAATGTCGGTTCGAATCGTTTCGAACCATCAAGGGCAGTGAATCTTCGCTTCGCGAAGGTCTGCAGGCTCAATACACACTTTCGAATAATCCACGCGAAGAAGCATTTGGTCTGTTTTCGCAAAGTGAAACGTTACGTCCGCTGGCCGATGCGCTTCGTGATGCTCAGTTCAGGACAGCGGCAAATCGCCTCGAAGAACTGGCGACGAAGGTTTCAGCAGATGGTGAAGCAGCAAAGAACAAGGAAAGCCCCGAACTCCTGCCTGCCGACTATATGGGAC
>JANOUN010001085.1:0-7406 GCA_031416875.1 Planctomycetota bacterium
GAGCAGGGCTTTCAGGTGTTTGTGGCTGCAGATTGTGTCGGTAGCCGATACAGCGACGACCACAAATGGGCACTGCACCGCATGGCCGATGCGGGTGTAATCATCACGACTGCGGAAGCAATTGCCTTCGAATGGTGCGAACGAGCGGGCCACGATTCTTTCAAGTCCCTCAGCCGGCTTATTCGCGACCGCGATGCACTGCGGAGCGGTTCATCTTCTGCGGCGAGCCGAGTTCTTTAGGCTCGTTCTAAAGCTGCGATTCCTGTAGCTTGGACATTCATGTCCGAGATATTGGCCAAGCCCCGTCGCATTGAATAACTGGCAGGCATAACCCACGACCGGATTTTTATGGCGAATGCAGCCCGAGGTGCAACAAGACGGTTACGGATCTGTGTCCGGCGGAAGCAGGCTTCCTGCGAGAGTATGACCGACGGTGCAGCTACACACAGGAAATGAATGCGGATGATGAACTGGTTCTTCAGAATCCTGGCCTTCGCATCGGCATTCGGCAGCGGGATCGCTGTGGCTCTGATTGACGACGCACAGATCCCTTCTGAGCAGGTCGAATTCTTTGAAAAGAGCGTGCGCCCGGTACTGATCGAGCGATGCTTCGAATGTCACAGTTCTGACGCCGAGGAGGTCAAGGCGGGATTGCTGGTCGAGAGTCGCAAAGCACTGCTGGCCAGTGCTCGCCGCACGATCTACATGCAGGTGAGTCGCAACGGCGATCATTTCCGGGCAGATGAGTTCATGCGACTGTTTGACTTTCCGGCCATGCGTGCCACAGTGTCCGAACGGTTACCAAATACTGTCCCTCAGCAATACCTGTTCATGATGAACAACGAGTACATGCTGCGTCGGGCAGAGCTTTTCGCTTCACGACTTGAAAAGGAATCGCCGACCGTTGAGCAGCGCATCGAGCGGGCTTACCGATTGTTGTACAGCCGCTTACCAACAGTCGAGGAACAGCAAGCTGGTCTTGAATTTCTAATTGCAGGTACAGCCACAGTACGCGGTGTGGCCGACGATGACAAATCACGCATGGCACGCTACCTGCAGGTGCTGCTCAGCTCCAACGAATTCATGTATCTCGAGTGAGGAAAGCAAAGCTATGAAAAACTGGACGCTCCCCGGTGTCTCACGCCGCGAAATGCTCACGCGCTGCGGGGCTGGATTTGGCACGCTGGGTCTGGCGGGCATGATGGCCGAAGCGGCGAGCCCTGCGTCGCCGCTGGCTCCTAAAATGACACACTTTGCACCAAAGGCAAAACGAGTCATTCAGCTGTTTATGCCCGGCGGGCCTTCGCAGGTCGATACGTTCGATTACAAGCCGGACCTGGAAGCCGGGCATCAGCGGATACACAGGAACCTGTCACATCACTCATTAGAAATCACTCCGCGCGATATACAGGCATCCCAGTCCCAGCATCACGACGATGAATGCAAGGTTGCTGAGAATTGCGTTCCACACATTGAACGTCACACGTTCTGCTTCCAGGTTCGCCCGTGCGTTGCCTCCCTGATTGGGATCGTTGTTGATTTCGACGGATTTTTCTCCGGTCAAAATCCATTGCACCGCATTATTAAGATCACCGGGCTTTGGCAGCACGGTGTGCAGCGGAGCAACAACGTAGTCGTAGATGTGACAAAGAAAACCAATACTGCCCCTGAGTTGTCCGGACGATGACTGAGTTGCCACGTTGTAAATGCTGACGCCGCGATGGTGATCGACCACCATCAGTTGAGCTTTTTCGTTGTAAGCAATCGCGGATGCGTAGCCGCTTTCGCGTGGAGCCCACGACAGGAATGTTTGGTTTGCTGCATCAAACACCAGCACGGTTCCATGATGCGTCAGCACCGCCGCACTGCTTCCGTCTGGAGCGCATTCGGCCACTCGCGGCTTTTGGCCGTCCGGCAGCATGGATTCCGCAATGACTTCAAACGTGGTGGCGTCCACGGCAATCACTTTGCCATCCGCGCGGGCGATGATCGCGATGTGACCACCCACGGCCAGAATCGCAGATTCTTTCCATTGCAGATCCCTGGTTTCACCAGCCACGTATTTACCTTCGGCTGTTCGGTTGATTCGACGAATCTCGCCCGCATTCAGGGCAAGGAATGAATTGTCCGTCGGATTGAAGGCAACCGACGAGCCCGCAGCGATCACCGGAAACCCCTTCTCGGTCAGATTCTCAAACGCTTTGGTGGAAGACGACGACAGCAGACCGCCGAAAATACCCTTGATAAAGGTCTGAGCCTTTCGTTCCTGTTCTGTCTGCCCCACAAACCGATAGACCCCGCGTGAGCCTGGTAGAACGACGTCGCCATCGGCGGTTTGAAAAATCCCGAACATCGACTCGGGTGTCTGAGACTCTGGCTGCAATTCGAATTGTTCGTCAGCTTTGCCGCTGAGAATTGTCGATGGTCCAACCCCAAAACGACCGATTGTCGGCTGCAAAGCCAGAATACGCTGTCCATCATTGCTTACGGAAATACGAAAGCGATGTCCCGAAAAGACAATCCTCTTCAAGAACGTCGGAACCTGCTCGCCGATTTCTGGCTGAGCCAGGGGCATCCAATCGCCGGTTTCCCCATCCCAACGATGTACCGTTCGTTCTCCATCGACGGCAAACACTTCACCGCCATTCGAAGATATTTCACTCACTCGGAGATTCTTGACGACAAATTCATCTAATGAGCCTTGAGCCAAACCAATCAGTGTCACGCCCAGCCAGAAGAGGATTACCAAAATTAATGAGACGATGGCATTTCGCCAGATGGCTCCGGCCAATGCCGACACAGAAAAGTAGATGGAAAACAAGAACACATACAACGGAATACACCACAGCAACTCAGGCCGCCACATATCCAGCCGAATCCCCAGCAGCAACCAGATGCCGGTCACCAGCAGTGTCGCACAGATGAGGGTGAAGACGCAGCCGCCCAGAAACTTTGTGAGAAACAGCATCGCACGGTAAACGGGCTTGCTGAGCAACAGGGAAATCTCACCCGGTTCAAACGTTCGTGGAATCAGTGTCGCGGTGAACAGCAACGAGACAAAGATTCCTGCGATCCCAAAAAACAAATACAGGACAGTTGAAATCGAGCCGTCGATGGCCTGCTCGATCTGCGACGGCAGAATCGCCAGCGGCCCGATCACTTCAAATCCCGCGTACGTCAGTGACAATGCCGAACGTTCTGTGACACTGATGTAACGCGCGAAAGCTTTTTCAATACGTCGCAGATTTCTGTTCGCCAGTTCATCGACGGGAATTGATTCCGCATCGGGTTTTCGCAATTCCTCGTCCAGTTCGACTTTTTCAAAAGCAACCGGATTGTAAAACTCCGGTTTCTTCAGGAGTTCATTCACCGTGTTGACCACAAAGTGTCGTCCTCCACCGCCACGTTGTCCGCGACGTCCATCGGGCTCGTTGTCCGACTTCGTGAATTCAACAAACTGTTCCTGCTGCTGTGCGTTCAGCAGGGACCAAATGTGGCCTTGAGGTGTCTCAGCGTCGGACCGGCCGTCATACAAATCTTTGACGAATTTCTCCGGATCAACAAGTTCCTGATGTCGTAACGCGGTATTGGCTGCCGTCAACAATCCAATGGGAAGGAGTGCCAGCAGCAACAGCAGAATCCCGCCAAGTGCCAGCCACAACACCATGGATGCGGCCGCTTCACGGAGCGAATCCTTCAGAATGGCAAGGTAAGCTTTCATCAATGATTCGCTCCGACAATATTCATGAACACTTCTTCCAGCGTCTTTTCGCGACGTGCAATTTGCCAGATGCTGACCTGCTCGGCACGCAGAGCATCGACAAGTTTGTCGAGCTCCGTCTGAGACTGAATTCCGACTTCCACCTCAAACGCATCGGCGGCGACAACTCGCACCACTGTTTCTGTCATGGAACTGATCGCTCTCCGGATCGACGCCTCTGTTCCTCGCAACTGCAGAAACACGGCGGAATCCGTGAGTGCCGCCTTCAGGTCTTTCACCGTGCCCGTGAGCAGACATTGTCCGTGGTTGAGAATCGCCACGCTCTCGCAGACCAGTTCAATCTCCTGCAGCAGGTGACTGTTCAGAAAGACCGAATGGCCATCGGCAGCAAGTCGCTGCAGGACTTCACGGATTTCTCGCCGTCCGACCGGATCGACGCCATCAGTGGGTTCGTCGAGCACAATCAGTTGCGGCTTGTGGATCATTGCCTGGGCAAGCCCGAGTCGTTGCAGCATGCCTTTGGAATAGCCGGACACGCGATCATTTTCGCGCCCCTGCAATCCGACCGATTCAAGCAGCGGCTGACGACGTTGTCGAATCTCTGACATCGACAGGCCACTCAACGCACCATAATACTCCAGGGCCGTGTTTGCCGTGAGATGCCGAGGAATGCGATGGTTTTCCGGCAGGTATCCCACTTCACGCCGTGCGGCTAGTGAACCTGCCACATGTCCCAGCACTGAAGCCGACCCACCTGTCTTACGCACAATCCCGAGCAGGATTTTGATCAGTGTCGTCTTGCCTGCGCCGTTTGGTCCAAGCAGCCCATAAATGGTTCCTCGCGGGACATTCAGCGAAACGCCTTTCAATGCCTGAAAAGATTTACGTCCAAATAACCCGCTGCGATACGTCTTCGAGACGTCGGTCGTCTGAATGACGAAGTCCGGATTTTGATTCATGCGTTGCTCGTTGAGGTGCGTTTTTCGACGTGATTCATGATCTAAAGTGGGATAAGCTTCCAGCTTGTCAATCTTGTCAAAAAGCACTGAGTTTTCATAAAGCGACGGCAAGCTGGAAGCTTACCCCACGTAAAAAAATGCTCTAATCAGCAGACCGCCAGCCTAATGGAGGTGTCCAACGTGTTCGTCCGTCACGTCAGGAAATTCTGACAATCATCTGGTTTTCCATGAGTGGGCCGGACCGTAAGGATGTTTTTGCCCCGCGTCAAAGCGAAAACCCGGTGCTTTACGTTACTTTCGTGCAGGACACTGGTTTTTTTAAGGTACACAGGAGCGAATTGCCAGATTACACTCGTCTCAGAAGAGGACGCTCCACCGACTTGCGTTCCTGATCGTAAGCGTGCGAAAACACCTTATCAACGAATTCACTTTGGCAGCAGAAAGGCGACACTATGCAACAGGGAAATCCTGCGTTCGATCATCCTCGTGTCGCCAGGCGGACCGCTGTTCAGGCAGGAGGCATCAGTCTGCTCGGGCTGGGGATGAATCATCTCGCAGGACTTCGAGCCGCTGCCGCTGAGTCCACGACGCACCAATCGCCAATCCGCTCGTGCATCTACATTTTTCTTTCCGGCGGGCTGTCTCAGCATGACAGCTTTGACCCCAAGCCGCACGCACCGGCAGAAATTCGTGGTGAATTTTCTGCGATTGCCACCCAGACACCCGGAGTTCAGATCTGCGAACACTTGCCCGGTCTGGCTGTCAGAAGTCACCTGTGGTCGATGTGCCGTTCGCTGACGCACACGTCAAACGATCATTCCGCCGGGCATCATATCATGCTCACCGGCAGATCCGATCTGCCTCCCGGATTCAATCCGAATCAGCCTCGCCCGCAGGACTGGCCGAGCATTGCCGCTGTGGCAGGCGCCGTCTCAATCGCTCGCAACAATCTGCCGCCAGCCGCCGTGATCCCTGAGCAGTTTGTCCATTATTCCGGACGTATCCTGCCAGGCCAATTCGCGGGTGTCATGGGCAGTCAGCGAAATCCGTGGTTTGTCGAAGCGTCTCCGTTTCATTCCACATCCTACGGAGCCTATCCGACTCACGGCTTCGACCATCAGGACCGAGGTAACAAGGATGGACGACTCTTCGAAGCGCCCAGTCTGAGTCTGCCGCACGGGCTCACGGCCACCGGGCTGAATCGACGCGTTCATTTACTGAGCGAACTCGAACGTCAGTGTCAGCGCCTTGACGATGCCGCGTCGACTGAAAATTTTGATCGATATCGTGAGGGGGCCATTTCGCTGCTGGTCGATCCTGCCATTCGCAGCGCATTGGATGTGACTCACGCGGATGATGCCGCTCAGAATCGCTACGGCCGGAATTCATTTGGCTGGTCACTGCTGATGGCTCGGCGACTGGTGGAGTCCGGCGTCAATCTGGTGCAAGTGAATCTTGGCAATAATGAAACATGGGACACGCATGGCAATGCGTTCCCTCATCTGCGTGACAACCTGCTGCCACCCACAGACCGCGCGCTCAGTGCATTGCTGGACGATCTGCAGGAATCCGGATTACTGGACAGCACGCTGATCATCATGGCGGGTGAATTCGGTCGAACTCCAAAAATCACACTGCTGCCAAGTCACTATAAGCAGCCGGGGCGCGACCACTGGGGCGCAGTGCAGTCCGTATTCCTCGCTGGTGGTGGAATTCACGGAGGACGCGTCGTCGGTGGTACGGATGATATCGGCGCTTATCCCACCTTCGATCCCCAGCGCCCGGAGAATTTCGCCGCGACGATCTATCAGGCTCTGGGAATTCCGCAGACTGCTGCGTGGAAAGATGAACTTGGACGACCTCATCATGTGTATCACGGCGAACCAATGCCGGGGCTGACGTAGGCGTTTCTTTGGAGTGCGGGGACTTGTCACCGCTGTCGTTTTCATGAGCCCGGAACCGGTCCAAATTGAAAATGCGGAACAGTCAAATCTCAAGGGTCACACATCATGCAATATCGTACTCTCGGTTCCAGTGGAATGAAGTTCAGCGTCATCGGTCTTGGTACATGGGCGATTGGCGGCGGCGACTGGAAGTTCGGCTGGGGAGATCAGGACGAACAGGAAGCCATCGATACGATCGTTCGCGCGGTGGAATCAGGGATCAACTGGATCGACACCGCAGCAATTTATGGAGAAGGCCGCAGCGAAATTCTCGTCGCGAAGGCAATGCAAAAAATTCCTGCCGCCGATCGCCCGTTCATTGCCACCAAATGTGGCCGTGTGGCGATCGGAAACGGCGAGATCGGGAAGTCACTCCGACGTGACAGCGTCATTGCCGAGTGCGAAGCCAGTTTGAAGCGGCTGCAAACGGACTGCATCGACCTGTATCAACTGCACTGGCCGGAACCCGATGAAGAAGTTGAAGAAGGCTGGCAGACACTGGTGGACCTCAAAGCGCTGGGCAAAGTACGTCATATCGGCGTGTCGAATTTTTCCGTGAGTCAAATGCAGCGTGTGCAGGCCATTCATCCGACCGTGTCACTGCAGCCACCGTACAGTATGATCGCACGCGAAGTCGAAGGGGAAATTCTGCTGTTCTGTGGCGAACAAAATATCGGGGTGATCTGCTACAGCCCGATGGGAAAGGGATTACTCACCGGCGCATTCTCGGCGGCACGCATGGCTGGCCTGTCCGCCAAAGATCATCGCAGCCGGGATCCTCGA
>JANOUN010001086.1:0-3200 GCA_031416875.1 Planctomycetota bacterium
CTTGAACCTGACTGAATATGTACTGTCATCACCTCTCATATTCATCGACTCTCTCGGACAACAAATCGTTGTTGCACCGCCGGGAGTCAATCCGAAATGCTTCAATATCTGTATGGCTCTCGCCTTGACGGCCTGCATAGCTTATGGTCTGAACCGCGGCTTCCGAATATGTTTTTCGGTCGCGTTATTATGTGAGCTAACCCCAGCGCCAGTAATTTGCGCAGTGGGGGTCGTTGTGGTGTGTCTTCCCATCGTAACCATCATTACTTGCAAAGGATGTTTCTTAGCCGCCAATTTTGTTTGCCAATTGATCTGTTAAGAATGCGACAATTCTTTTGAAGCACCTTGAATTGAGGTTGCCTGGCGTTCCGCCGACTCGCGGGAGCGATAAAAACGCCTTTTCCCCAGCGTTTTGCGAGGAATTCATTATGGCTATGACAATTGAAAGTTTGGCGGATCGCCACTCGAAATACAGCCTGCTACTCATAATGATTAGGATTTCGTTTCTGACATTGACTTGCGGCACCCTGGGCATAAGCAGCTTGCCCAAAATACTGTTTATTTGTTGGCGGGATGCCAGCCACACACTCTTGAATTGCAGCCCCAGTAAACGGCAAGCAAGACAATTAGATGAGAAAGGACATTTTGACATGAAGTTATTCTATCGCAGCAAAGGGGATCCCACTGCTTTTTCGAAAGTAATGCGGTTCTTTCGAAATATATTTCATATTCTCGATTGCATGGAGCCGATCGCAACGGGCTTATTTTGCGCGGCGTCACTTGCGGCGTTAATATTCGGCGTCTTTCCGCTGATCCCTACATCTAATCGCGATGTTTGGCACGGAGTCTGTGTGGGCGTCGTATGCGGATTTCATCTTGCTATGCTGATTTCATGCTTCTGGCGGGCATTGCACTTTTGGATCCGCCGAATTCATCGCGAATCACGTGACAATGCCTAGATGCAGTTTCAATATTATTCTGGAATTCCTGCCGAAAACATCAAAGGAAACATCAATGGGGTCGGGTCTTTTTGATTGGGCATTTCCAGCACCTATGATCTCGGCGCTCGAATGCTGAGGGGCGACGTAACGGGCATAGTTTTTGTTTGTTAGGTATCACAGAGATCGGGGATACCACGCGGATAATCTGAATCGAACTCAAAATGAGTCGGAAGAAATGAGCCTTTCGAAGGTCTCTGAACAAAGGTCGGCCCGATGGCAATGATCACTTCGTTTCCCAGTCCACCTTGTGGTTTCAATTTGACCATCCCTTGCGATGGAGAGGACGACCGAACAATCAATCATCCATCCCAATGCAACGGGCTGCGTCTGGCTTTGGTCACCCAGTATAACAGTTTCGGACAACTAACGGTCGATTAACAGTCGCATTCGAGTGCGATGAATAGGCGCAGGATCGAGGGCAACATGACGACGATGCCACAACCAGAGTTTAGGAAGGCTTGTTCACTCTTCGCAGTTTAGTGGATTTCTTATCGGAACTTCAAAACGTGAGTCGATATGCTCAATTCGATCGAGAGCAACTGCTTTTGGCACCGATTGCCGCACGGCAATCCGACGTTGGCATGGAACGAGTGGCACAACTTCACTATTCGAAGGCGTGCTCGGCGAAAGTTGAAATCGCCTCGGTGGCTTCGGCGATTCGACAAGCGAGGCATGCCGGGCGGCCAGTAGTTCTGATGATTGGCGGGCATCCGATAAAGCTGGGATTGTCACGATTCCTGATTGACATGATCGAGAAGGGCTTAATCACGTGCATTGCCACCAACGGGGCTGGTCTGATTCATGACTTCGAACTCGCCTTGACGGGAGAAACCAGTGAGGACGTTGCCAAGTGGATTCGGGTGGGGCAGTTCGGTCTCTGGAAAGAAACAGCACGGCTGAACGACATCGCTATTGAAGCGGCGAAACGCGGAGAAGGATTCGGTGAGGCGATCGGTCGCACGATTCAAGAAGAGCAATTTCTACACCGCGATATCAGCATTGCTGCAGCCGGATGGCGGTGCGGAGTTCCAATTACTTGTCATGTCAGTATCGGCAGCGATATTTTCCACGGCTATCCCAACGCCAGCGGGGCGGCTTTGGGGGAAGCCTCGTACACAGATTTTCTGATTTTCTCCCGTGTGATTCAGAATCTTGAAGGTGGAGTGTTCTTAAACGTTGGCTCAGCAGTGACTGGCCCCGAAGTTTATCTGAAAGCACTTTCTATGGCGCGCAACGTCGCTCGGCAACGCGGTGAGCAGATCTGCAATTTCACAACAGCAGTGTTTGATGTTGTGGAGTTGCCAGAAAACTGGGCCGAGGGGCCGGGTCCGCCACCCCAAGCCAGTGGAGCGAAGGGTGCAACACATCCGCTGTATTACTTTCGTCCATGGAAAACGATCCTGATTCGAACCGTTCAGGATGGTGGCAAAAGTTTTTATGTTTGCGGCGATCATCGCCAGACAATTCCGGCATTGTGGGCGTTGCTGACACGGAATGAGAGAATGGAAGGGGCTGATTTATGATCAAGCATGCGGTCAACTCCCTCATCCGGCCTTTGGCCACCTTCTCCCCCGATCTCGGGGGAGAAGGGACTTCAGCGAACGATGCTGGTAGTCGTGCTGTCTTTCTGGATAGGGATGGGACAATTGTTCGCTCTGCAGGCTACGTCACTCAACGGGATCAGATCGAGTTACTCCCGGACGCAGCATCGTGTATTCAGCGACTGCGGACTGCAGGCTTTCGATGCGTGTTGGTAACGAATCAATCCGCGATCGGCCGAGGTTTACTGACGATCGATGGTTTGGAGACAATTCACGAAGAACTTCGACGCCAATTGGCAGCTGAAGGAGCCCAAATGGATGCTGTCTATTTCTGTGCCGACGCTCCAAATTCAGATGATGAAACGGTCGTCGAATCTCCTGACCGCAAGCCCGGTCCCGGAATGCTGCTAAGAGCGGCACACGACTTGGTGCTTGATCTTGCAAAGTCGTGGATGGTCGGTGATCGACTGTCTGACGTTCTGACAGGTGTTCATGCTGGTTGTCGCAGTGTTCGAGTGAAGACCGGGCATCGGTACATGTGTCCGATTCGATCGATCGGTGTTGACTATGTGACAAAGTACTCAATCAAGGAAGCGACAGATTTCATACTTACCGAATCCGGATTCTCCCGGATTTCAGGAGGTCAGGATGCTGGGAA
>JANOUN010001087.1:0-2612 GCA_031416875.1 Planctomycetota bacterium
AGACCGCGTTTTGATGGGTGGGCCAGATGAGTCTTGATTGGCGCCGTTGGCGCGGTGACTGGCTGCATTGCGTGGGCAATGCCGTCGATCAGAACGGCACTTCGGCGTCGTCGATGTCTATGCCGTCTGCGGCGGGGATCACCGTGCTGCGCTGCTCACGCAACACCTGCTGGATCTGCAGGCCGTAGTGCGCCCAAATGTGCTCGCGCAGTTCATCGAGGATCGCGAAGACCGTCCCAGCAGGCCGTCCGCTTCCCGGATCGACAGTGCGGCAATCTCAGCGGATTCACGAACCGGGCGTGCCGGCCTCAGCTTGGGCACGTTCAGGAAGAGGTCGAAGTCCATGGGCGTCAACGCGATTATGTCGGCTCATCACTATACGGTCTGTGATACTTAGTATCCACATAGAATCGCGACACATCCATGTTTCCGGGTCTCACTCCATGCTGAAGCTGCTCTCTCTCGCCGCCCTGATCGGTTCGCTCTGCGTGCCGGCAATCGCTCAGAACACACCACCAGCAGTCTCCAACACTCAGCCTCCCGCCCGTCGAGTGCCGTTTGTCACCCAACCGTGCACAGGCGACATCCCGCCAGGCCTCTACGCGAACGACCCAGACGTTCGCCTCGTCACGAAGCCAACCCTCACCGTCATGTTTCACGGGAATCGCTTTGTCGCAGCCGCCGACCTCGCCGACGCCTTCGAGAAGGCGAACCCTGGCCAGCTGGTCGCGTACACAGCAGTCCCGCCCGCCTTCACCATCCCTACGATCGAGAGCTTTCAGATCACCGTCGCAGACGTGCCTACCCCGTTCGTGCCCGATGTCGTGCTCGGCAACGCCGCCATGGGAGATGCTTTGCGCGCCATGCCTGGTGATCGCTTCAAGGTCAGCCAAGGCGTCCTGTATTCCCGTGTTCACGGACTCGTGCTCATGGCACGCGCTGGAGATCCCAAGTTCTCTGGCCTCCAGCCTGCGAAGGTCCTGAACGACCCATCTGTCTCTATTGTCATTCCTCGCGGCCAGGTCGACACGCATCCGCTGTCGCTCGCTGTGTACGCCGCAGTCCTCGATTTCAACGCATCCGCGCCAACACAGAATCCACGACTTCATGCTGCCGAGACTCGGCATCACCGCAGCATCCCTGCGCGCATACTCGCTTCCTGCGAAGACGTCGGCTTCCAGTACGTCCAGAGTCAGCGCTACCTGGAAAAGGCTTTCCCCGGTAGGTTCGCTTTCCTTCCGTACGCCATCACTCTCGAAGCCGCCAAGTCCGAGGAGTCCTATGCCTACGTCCTCACTGGCTCCCCGCGACGCGCGGCTGCCGATAAGTTCGCAGCATTCCTGACATCTCCCACCGCCGTCGAGATCCTTCGCTCGCATCGCCTTGAGCCCTGAAGGCGACTCGATTTCATCAAGAGCTGAACTCCGCCCGAAATGAGTTCGGCCGCAGATCCAAGGCGATCCGCGGCGTCCGGATATCGGCGATTTACACCCTTTCCCTTGACACTGAAAAGATGCTTTTCAGACCCCTCTGCCCCTTGACCAGCCGCCTTACGTCATCGAGACGGATTCCTCGAATGTGCGCACTTGGCAGCCCGTAACCGTCGAAGAAGTCGAGGTGCTGCAAGATCAGCGGGCTCTCCTTTTTCACAAGGTAGGTCGCCTGGCCATCCGCAACCGGAAAGTTCACCAGGCACCCGATCAACACCTCTTGTGGCAGCTTGTCCGCAGCCTCCTCCAAACGAGCAAGCTCCGCTTCCTCTTCCTTCAGCCCTTCGAGTGAGTAGCGCTCGTTGTGCCTCTTGAATTCGTAACTGGTTTTGGCGAGTTGCGCCATAGAAGTTCTCCACGTGAAGCCGACCTATCGCGGCAGGATTATTCTAGTATGACCGTAAAGAGCATGCCACATCCAAGCAAGATATATGCTTTTCTTACCTTGTCGTTCCACAGTTACGACAGCGCTGCGAGCATATTAAAGTGGTATTTCTCGAAGTCATTCAATTAATTGAATATCAAAAGAAAAAGCCGCTTGACTAAGGAGTCGAAGCGGCTGGTGGGGTGGTCAAAATACCGGGAGTTACAAACTCACGTCTTGGGCGGGTAATTCCAGCCTTTCTCGGGCCATTTGCCGGTGATGATGAAAACCCATTCTTCAGCGTGAAAGCCTTTGGTGCCTTTTTCGCGGATTTCTCGAATTTTCTTCAGGGTTATTCCATGCTTCGTCTTGATGTCGCGCATTTTCACTTTGCAGCGCATCATCAGTCCGACGATCATTGATCCGGTGAGGGTCAATTCGCGGTCACACTTCGTGACAGCAAAATACTCGCGCAGCGGGTGCCGGAAATCTGATTGCCAGATCGCCATTTCCGCGTCGCCACCCATTCGAGGATTCGATGTCATATCCGGGTTCACGAAAATTCCGTAGCATATTTCATCTTTCTGGAAATCTCTCTTCGACAAGCTCGTGATCCTTACCATGTTCTGCGCTTGGAACTGATGACTGACTTCCAGCATCAGATCGCCGACTTTCACATTGGCGATGTCTCTGATCTTCTCTCCTTGTTCCCAGCCGTGTATTGGTGAAGTGCCGCCCGTCATCCTGTTGATCATGAC
>JANOUN010001088.1:0-6001 GCA_031416875.1 Planctomycetota bacterium
GAAGACCGACATGAAGTCGTGGTCGATCGGTATCGGATCGACGCCATTGACAGACGCGGAAGACTGATTGAAATTCAGTGCGCGTCGCTGGCGGCAATCCGCGACAAGATTTCGCGACTCCTGGAGACGCATCAGGTCATCGTGGTCAAACCCCTGGCAGCCCGCAAGAAGATCACGACGCTGCACCGTCCTGGCGGAGATATTGTCAGTTCCCGATACAGCCCCACGCGGCAAAAGCTGGCGCATGTGTTTGTGGAGCTTGTGCACTTTGGAGCCTTTCCGCATCCTCGACTTCGCCTGGATGTGCTGCTGACGGAGCAGGAAGAGATCCGAGTCCCGCCGACGGCGCGCAGTTCATGGAAGAAGAAATATTCTGTCGCCGAAAGGACGCTGGTCGAAGTTCAGCAGCAAGTGCAGCTGAAGACCGCCGCGGATCTCTGGAAGGCACTGGACATCCAGCTTTCCGGTGAGTTCACGACGGCGGATCTTGTCGCGGCATCCGGCATGCCCCGCTGGCTCGCTCAGAAAGCCGCATGGTGCTTCCGGCGCATGGAATTCTTCAGCGTCTGTGGCAAACAAGGCAACGCAATCACGTACCGACTCACCGCCAAACCACGTCGCGCCCGTGCGGCCTGAAACGGGTGAGGACCCACTTTGGAGTGCTCCGGCTTGACGGAGCTTTCCGATGCGGCGAAGCCGCTTTCTTTTTGCGTTCTTTTTTTGCAGTGTGTGACAAGCGGCCAAGGGGCACGCAGCGGCTGAACGTGGACTTTGCATCCCAAAGCGGAGTCAAGCCTCCGCACTCCCAAAGTGACAACGGCGAGTTTCAAATTTCGACGCGGCTCGTTCCTCGCCGCGCTGGTAAAGGAGAAAAGCAGTAACGCTGCAAGCCGTAAAGGCACAAGCCGACAAGTCATAAAGTTCTCGCCACGCGAAAACCAATGATGAGGTTACGGATGACGGGTTCGTTGCTGAAGCGACACGAGGAACGGCAGTCGCCTGCGGAGCTATGAGCGGAATGGCACTAGCCACCGGTAACTGATCCTGAAGAACACTCGAAAAACCGGCGGCTAGCGGGGCGTTGATTTAATACCAACCCGAAGCGCCAGCGAGGCAGAAACGGCTGAATTCCTTGCTGGCGCTTCGGGTTGGTATGATCATGAGCCCCAAAAATCACTAAATCAACAGACCGCTAGCGCCGTGCTGGGCAGAAAAAAAGCAGGCCTGTCGCGACCTCAGGCGACACCGGAATTCACCGACGAGAATTCTTTGCCGCCGCTCATCGCAATGCGTGACGTACAACTGATCTGCATCGATAAAATAAAGGGCATTCTGCAGAAACATCTGTCCCAGATCGCAGGCATCGTCAAATGGCAACTCCACCGCCCATCCCGGCTCCGCGTGTCCCGTTGTGGGAGAATACCCGGTAATTCGCTGCCGCCAGGTTCTGCGACGCTGCAACTCCAGTTCCAATTGCCGGTCTGCCTTGTCATTCGCTGCCTGCGACAAGCATGTTCCGGTCGTGGCCCATGCCGTCACAATCGCAAACTGGGCTGGCCATTCCCCTGAAAAGCCATGTGCATCGAAAAGTGTTTCAAAGTACGCGGGGTGCATTGTTTAATTTTCGCGCGGGCTGGACTGAGGCTGCACTCGGCGAGCGGGGGACGTGAGTCCCCTGATCCTGCCTGCGTCCACAATCAGGGGATTGACATCCCCCGCTCGCCGAAGGAATACATCAATTCCGACCGCTTGCAGTTTAATCTGTGGCCGCTTGTAGGGCTGAACCAGAGTCGTCAGAATTGTCTGACGTGAAATGGAATCGTGATTGTGACTTCATACAAAGATAAAGAAAGTGGCTTGTGAGCGAATCGTGGATTGCCGACCGGATGCACAGGATCGATGCGTCCGGAATTCGGAAAGTATTTGACCTCGCGGCGACAATGACCCGACCGATCAATTTGAGCATCGGTCAGCCGCATTTCGATACGCCTCAACCCATCAAAGACGCTCTTTGCAAAGCCGTGCAGGACGGAAAAAATGCCTACAGTCAGACTCAGGGAATCGCGACTCTGCTGAATCTGCTGCAGAAAGATCTCGACGAACGCTATCATCATGCGGATCGAAAAGTCTTCGTCACATCCGGCACCAGCGGCGCTTTGATGCTGGCGCTGTGCACGCTCATCAATCCCGGTGACGAAGTGATTGTGTTCGACCCGTGGTTTGTGATGTACCGGCACTTAACGACGCTGGCGGGCGGAAATGTGGTACAGGTTTCCACATATCCGGACTTCAGGATTCGCATTGAGGATGTCCGCAAAGCCATTACTCCGAGAACCAAAGTGATTCTGTTCAACAGCCCTGCGAATCCGACAGGAGCGGTCGCATCTGCCGAGGAGGTTCAGGCACTGGCTGAACTGGCGGCAGAGAAAAATATTGCACTGATCAGCGATGAAATCTACCGCGTCTTTTGCTACGACGAAAAGTTCCACAGTCCCGCAGAATGGAATGACCGCACGATTGTGATCGACGGATTCAGTAAATCGCATTCGATGACCGGGCTGCGGCTGGGCTACATTCATGGGCCTCAGTATGTCATTCAGCAGATGCTCAAACTCCAGCAGTTCACATTTGTCTGCGCGCCGCATCCGGTACAGTGGGCAGGTGTGACTGCGTGGGAAATTGATTTGCAGGACAATGTGGAGGACTATCGTCGGAAGCGAGAACTGATTGTGAGTCTGCTCAAAGACGATTTCGAAATCCACGGTGGTCAAGGAGCATTTTACCTTTTTCTGAAAGCACCCTGGGGAACCGGTTCGGAATTCGTGGCTGAAGCAATTCGCAACAATCTGCTGATCATTCCGGGCAACGTGTTCAGTCCGTCAGACACACATTTTCGCGTTTCATTCGCCGCGGAAGACGATTTGATTCGTGAAGGAGCGGCGATCTTGTGCCGCATAGCTCGGAATCCGACTTTGTGAGCAGCTTTGGGCTGGAATGTTGAAAAATTATCGGTTTTTTTTGCCCCGATATACAAATTTCCGGGAATGATATGTGCTAGAACTGAAAAAAAACTGAACAATATGGCATTGTTCAAGGATCATGCCACTGTCCGATCAGTGTGTGCTTCGGTCATTTTGGTCAATGACTTAGTCATCTTCAACCGCAGTCAGCAAGGGAGATTTTTATGCGTTCTCTTCGTCGAACGACGCGGGGGTTCACTTTGATTGAGCTCCTCGTCGTGATCGCCATCATCGCCATTCTCGTGGCCATCCTGCTGCCAGCAGTGCAAAGGGCTCGTGAAGCTGCGAATCGCGTCCGCTGTGAAAACAACATCAAGCAGTTGGTGTTGGCGATGCACAACTACCACGATACTCACAATGCTTTCCCACCAGGTTTGATTGTGACTCGTCAACCGATAAACCCGAACCTCGCGCCGAATGGTGCTCGTTTGATTGATCCCACAGAAGCAACGGACAATCGATTTGCACTTGGATTGCACGGCATGAGCTGGATGTTCCACATCCTGCCTTACATCGAACAGGACACCATTTACCAGCAATGGAAGCCCTACTACAACGTCTGGAACAACTCGGAACGCACTAACGACTTTGTTTGGCTCAATACCCTTGGCTACGCTCCTGCGACGTTTGAAATCGGTTCGTTCTATTGCCCTTCACGACGCCAAAGGATGGGGCGTGTCAATGAATACTCGCACAATATCTACCTCGATACTTATTCTCCAGTACAATTGACATCGGGGCTCATCGTGACGGGCGGCACTGACTATGCAGGCTGTGCAGGTTCGGGACTCGTGTTTGATCATACACTGCCGCCAGTAGGGCTACGAGCAGCATTCGACTTGACTCCGGCACAAATTCAGTTCTTTACGAACCAGCCAAGGAATGCCTTCAATAACTACAATCAGATGGGCAATAACATCGGTATTTTCACCGTGAACAGTTCTGTTCGTATGGGTGATATTAAGGACGGAACTTCGCAGACAATCATGATCAGCGAAGCCGAGCGATTTTCTCCGCTGCGGCAGGCAATTGTTCGACAGCCGTCCCAGGTTGCCAGCGATGGCTGGGCATGGGGAGGATCAGCCAATCTGTTTTCAACGATTGCCGGGCCAAATCAAATGCTGGACTGGGAATGGGCAGGGTCTTCCCATGTTGACACATGCATTGTAGGACTTGCCGACGGTTCAGCGCACAAGATCGGAAAAAACATTGGGTTGCCTGTGTGGCAGGCACTCGGAAACATGTCGGGTGGGATTACTGCGGGCAACTTCTGAATAGGATCGTTGCCAGCACTATCGTTCCTTGATCACGTTCAACGTCGCCGGGTTGACGAGTTCTCGCCAGCCTGGCATTTTTTTTGCGCTGAACGAAGGACATCAACATATGGGTTTTGATAAGCTGCTTTCTCTCTTGAGGCTTGATTCACCCTCACGCTTTTAGTCCTGTGTGTTTTTTGACTGAGTGCCGAATATGACCATTCGATACACCTGCGTTGGCTGCGAATCGGTCCTGAAGATCAAGGACGAAAAGGCCGGCACCAAAGGAAGATGCCCAAAGTGCAAAACAGAATTCGTCGTGCCTCTCCCCACAGACAGTGATGGCATCGAAATCGAGGCCCGAGCTGGGTCAAAAGTTTCCGCATCCATCGACACGGTTCTTGATGACGTGGATATGCCGATTGAACTGACCCCCGAAGTTGAGGACAGTGCTGATTTTGATCCATTGGATGTTCTGAGTGGGCCGGCCACATCCGCACGAACGGCTGCGGCACGGACTTCACTTGCTGTTACGGAAAAAAAACCGTCCGTTGCAGAGCTCATGCGTGACTTCGAAGCGGGTAAGAAAAAAGATCGAAAGAAGGATTCGGCCAGCGAAGTCAGCACATCGACCGCCACAACAGGATCTGCCGATCAGACAGCTGGTTCCGCTGCGAATGCTCTGTCAAGGGCATATCAACAGAAACGGGATTCCGCGTCTGCTCCGACAGTGAGTGTCAAAGACGCGAAGGCTGCTGAACAACATGAATTGATGATGGATTTTATCAAGAAGAGAGCCGCCCCCGGAATTCTGATTGCCTCCGTCCTGGCCTCCTCCTGGTTCTGGTGGATGAACAGGGTCGAGTACACTGGTCTGCCACTTTATGAAGTCACGGGACAGACGCTGAAAGGTGGAAAGCCTGCACCCGGCATTAAACTCCGTTTTGAGCCTGTTGGGCGCGGAATCGATGATCCGCGGCGACTTGGAAATGCGCTTAGTGACGCGGATGGAAACTTCCGCGTGATGTACGACGGCCTTATCTTCTACGGTGCTCCTGCCGGTGATTACCGGATTGGTTTGGCGGACGAAAATGGCCGCCCGGTCGAGCAATCCGAAGCCCTGACGCTGACCGTGAAGGAAGATGGGGAAAATGAATTTAAAATCAATCTGTAACAAAGCCTTACTTCAAAAAAGGGGTCAGGAACCAATAGTGCGGAGCACCCTCCGGGTCATTTGGCTATTGGTTCCAGCCCCCTTTTTTAAACGAAACACCACCGTTTCCTGAGCCGAGCAATGACTTCAACAATCATTATTGACTACGGCATGGGCAATCTTCGCAGTGTTCAGAAAGCATTCGAACGCATCGGAGAACCCGCGATCATCAGTTCTCACGCGGCTACGATTGCTTCGGCGACGCGCGTGGTGCTGCCGGGCGTTGGAGCGTTTCGGGATGCGATTGCCGCACTGCGTCAACACGATCTGATCGGCGTGATCAAGGATCATATTGCCGCCGATCGCCCGTTCCTTGGAATCTGTCTGGGCTTGCAGTTACTGATGGATGTGTCGCTGGAAGACGGTGAACACGAAGGACTGGGAATCATCTCCGGCACTGTCCAGCGTTTTGACCTGCCTGCGGAATATAAAATCCCACACATGGGCTGGAATCAACTGGAATGCAGTTCGCAGCCGGATCATGGATTGCTCCGGGGTCTTGGTCCTGAACC
>JANOUN010001089.1:0-7927 GCA_031416875.1 Planctomycetota bacterium
CTGGGAGCCGACATTCGAAAGAAACAGTGAGCAAACTCTGGTGAAAGAATACCCTGCGATCGGAATTGTCTGCATTCACTCGCGTGGGCCATTCCGGCGACTTAACTTTAGGGGCGCACTCGTCTCAACCGCATTCGCAAGAGCCGTGCGGAACCAAATGAGTGGATCTTACTGGCTGTTTTGTTTGTAGCTCCCGTGACTGCCCAGGCACAGGAGAAACCTCAGCTCGAGATCGCAGGATTTTCCCTGTCGAAGAAAGATCCCAACTCAGAGTTCGGTCAGGGGCTGTCACGGATGAGATCTCCGGGACTGGAGGTCGATGTTTACTTCCAGCTACCCGGAGAAACAGTGCTGTCCCTGGACAACAAGGCATCCAATATCGTGCTGAAGACGAATGCAGGAACAGAGCTTCCGTTGGCGGAAATGTTTGATGGCAACTTTAACATGAGCCCTGGCGAGAATGCATCGGTTGGCATCGTCTCCATGAAGTCCGAGGAACTGCCTGGAAAGAAGACAACTCAGCTGAAGATTGATGGAACATTTGTCTTCAAGGTCGGTCGAGATCTCAAATCAGCCGATGCGGAGCTGAAACTGACAGAAGGCAGCAAGGTCAAATTTGGCCCTCTGGAGGCGACTGTCGGCCAGATCGGAGAGGCCTTTGGTGAACCATTCAAGCAGTCCGTGGAACTGAGCTGCAAAGATTCATTCGACTCAATCGCCAAAGTGGAGTTTCTTGACAGTAAAGGCACAGCGATTGAAAGTTCCGACGGTGGTTCGGGCAGTTTCGGTTTCGGCGGCGATTTCACTTATTCCAGGTCATGGCTGATTGCATCGGACGCAAAAGCTGTCAAAGTTCGCGTTTCGTACTATGCCAAAACGGAATCCGTGAAGGTGCCGTGCAGTCTCGAATTCGGTTTGGGACTTTGATGCGGATGGGAACGGGACACCGGACGTCGCCATGGCGAGGTGATGGTCCGACTGCAGTACGCAGGCGATGTCGCTCCGCCGACTCGCACTCATTTTCAAGCCCGATCGAAAACAATCTGCACGGCAGTCAGCGTAAATTGACGGTCAGGGCCAAAGCTTGTTGTACCCGGGAAATCTCAGTCGGCGGAGCGACTGAGCTACATGGAGTCACCAATAGAAACACCCCTCAGCAGGTGACTGCTAAGGGGCGTTTTCGCGATTGTGAACTCTACATGCCTGAGTTGCGAAAGAACTCTGTCATCCCAGCCGCTGTTGGTGATGTCGATTCGAGTTGCAGGTCTTCGAATCTGATGCCGTCCAGCAGTGAATCTGGTTGCGTCGGAGACGGAATCGCCGTGTCTGCCGGGACTGTCGGTTCCGGAGCCACCGGGACAACTGCCGGCGCAACAACTTCTGCTGCGGGCGGTGGTGCAAGTGGCAACAATTCGACGCGCCGGATAATCCGTACGTTGTTCAGTTCATTCGCTTCCAGCAGTTCATCAAAGCTGTCGATCGCCACCACGACTGTGTCGAATGGCGAGGTCGGCTGCCCCTGGAATCCCAGCGTCATCGCGGATGCCGGCAGTTGCAGCTGAAACTCTGCAACAGCCCCGGCAGGAATCTGCGTCACCGTCCCGCGTGTTGTCGGACAGTGTGCATGGATCTGTCCCAGCACTCCGACAATACTGATCTGAAAGTTTCCCACGGCAATCGCACTGTTGTTCCGCACAGTGACCTGAATCACAGGGCCGCAGCCAGGGCCACCATCCGAGACAAGATGCACATCGACGAGTTCAAGGTCGCCGATCTGATTCGATGAGGGTGGCCTCGACAGTAACAGGCCGGGAGCCAGTTCGGCTCCGACGGCGCCGGACTGTTGTCGCATGCGGTTTCTGATCAGCAGGTCGATGACGTGCCCACAGTGCGATTCGGGGACTCCCAGGATCTGACTGGCGCGAGGATCAGCGAATGCTGTTGAAGTGACAATCGTCGGTGCCGCAGCGCCTGTCGATTGCACCGTTACGGCAGAGCCACTGACGAAACCCTGTGTGGGCTGTGCCAGCGGCTGTCCTTGTTGAAGTTGTTGCTGTTGCGGTGCCGGTTGAGTTTGTTGTCCCGGCTGTGGCGCCTGCAATGTTTGACCACTCGCCACGCCGATGCCAACGGCAAGAGCGACGGATGCGGTCAGAGTAAAGCGGGCGACAATCGTGCGGATGCGAACGGGTCGCCGTGATCTGGATCGAAACATGTTGAATCTCCTTTAAAAGTTTTGCACGGAAGTAAAATTCAATGAACGCTGTCTGGACAAAAAGAAACCCGACGCATGTGAAACACATTGCGTCGGGCTCTTGAGGTGGCATCACCGTTCAGTGATGCCGGGAGGTATCGGGGTGGTCAGGCTCGTGGCGATTTTCCGTGACACCGTTTCACCGTGGCGTCTGCGGTCTCTTCACGATCCCGATCAGTTAGTAGCAACCCCAGTAGGAACTGTAGACTGGCTGGCAGTTGTAGCTGTAGGTCGGCTGGCAGCAGTAGCTGGTGTAGTACACTGGCCGGGCACAGCAGTAGCTGGTGTAGCTGTAGTATGGCTGATAGCAACCATAGTTGCTGTAGCACGAACCGTAGTACGATCCGTAGCATGAGTTGTAACCACCACCCCAGCCGTGGCTGCTGTAACCGCAGCTGCGGAAGCAGGCTTCGACAGCGTCCGTCTTGTTCTCAGTGCCGGCATTCGCAGCCAGCTGATCCACATCAATGTCCAGTGCGGCATCCACGATGTTGACATCCGCATCCGCAATTGTTGCGGCATCGATCGTCAGAGCAGCGTCATCAGCAACAGTGGTTCCCGCCAGCATCAAAACCGGCACAACAGCAAACATCAGCTTCTTGAACATGATCATTCTCCTGGTCCGGTTAAAGTTGAGTTAAGAGAAGCACGAGTCAACCGGCCACTCGCAGTTCTCAGTTCCGTTTGGATGAACTTCGTAGCGAGGACTGCGGAGGTTTGTTACAGCTCATTTTCAGTTTTTAAATTTGCCTTCCAGCCGCACCCCTCTGTGCCAGGGGACTGTCGTTTTAGTTCACAGAGTCAGAAAATTCGTTTAACGGCGAGCCGCAGGCGCAGGCGAAACGTACGAAGGTGAAGCGCCGCGATTGATGCACGTAAAAGATGGTTTCTGGATGGGGCGCACGGAAGTCAGTGTCGGGCAATTCAGGCGTTTCGCAGAGGAAACCAGTTACGTCAGCGATGCGGAATAAAGGCCGCTGCAGACGGTGGCCGTGCTCGTGAACTCCAGCCAAGCCGAACGTCTGCTCCAGAATCTGTCGGCCCGCCACAACCAGATCCCGGAGCGTTTTGCGATCCTGCCTGGGAATTGAAATACAACGTCAATACAGACGTGCGTTAATGTGGACGCACGTCTGTTTCGACGGTCCGAGATTCGCTTGTAGTCCCGGCTTTAGCCGGAAAATGGGCTGAATGTTTATGGCGGGGCTGGCTGGATTTCCGCCTAAAGGCGGGACAATCGAACAAAATGGGCCAGTCGAACTATGTTGACGTAGATTTATACACCGAACAACAGATCAACCGGCGATCGGCTTAAGCCAGATGTTCCGGTAACGCACAGGATCTCCATGGTCCTGAAGATAAATCGGGCCGTCTTCCGGTCCTTCGGCAACTGGCGCTGCGCGTGTGGCGCGCGGGAGTTTGACTTTTTCGTGGATGACCACACCATTGTGCTTGACGGTCATCCATGCGTCATCGGTCTTCCTGCCGGCAGCGTCGAATTTTGCTGCGTGGTATTCGATGTCGTATGTCTGCCAGCTCAAGGGCGGAAAGCACATGTTGACATCGGGTTCGCGGATTTCATAAATCCCGCCGCATTCGTTGTTCTCACCTGCCAGTCCAAAGGAATCCAGCATCTGAACTTCATATCGCCCCTGCATGTAGCAGCCGCTGTTGCTGCGACCCTGGCCGCGGGCATTGGGCATGAATGACAGCATGAACTCAACATGCAGTTCGAAACTGCCGAATTTTTCTTTGCTGGTGACACCCGGCAGCAGCAGCTTGTCTTCGCTCAGCCGGCCGCCTTCGAAACGATCGGCCGTTGTTCCGTCAAACAGCACGACGGCACCTTCCGGCGGTTTGCGTCCGATCGTGGACGACACGCGGGTTGTCTTTGAAATCTCACCCAGCCGCACCTTGTCGGCGTTGGTGATGATCAGACTGCCGTCCTTGATTTCGCCCTGTCCCGTTTCTCCCTTGAGCACGGCCGTCTTGCCAGTCACTTCACCTGCTCCGCGCATGGGCGGGTTTCCGTCCCAGCCATCGCCAGGCAGGCCGCCGATGTAGGCAACCCATACCAGTTTGTTGTTGCCTTCCGAGACAACCTGAATTCCCAGTTTGACTTCGTTATCGCCCGCCTTGATCGTTCCGGCGTACTCGCCCTGCACGGCGAACTCCGGCCCAGCCTCTTCACTTGTGAGGAATGCTTTCTTTGGATCATTCGCATCGTCCGCGAGGACGCCGCTGCAAATCATCGCCATCGCGGTCGAGAAGTGGATTAGTTTCATGGAATGGAACTCCGGGAGGTGTGGTTGTGCGTGACTCGCGAGTCGTGAATCAGTGGTGACCTGTTGCAGAGTCAGAAACTGTTGCTGGTGCCGAATCACAATGCGGCCTGTGGACTGTCGTTCTGGTCTTGATTTCGACGTGGCTCAGCTTCCAGCTTGCCAGGCCATTGAGAAAACCACCGTCATTACGTTCAAATGGCAAGCTGGAAGCTTACCCCACGATCGAGACGCAATTCCGCTGACTGACTGAGGTGGCCTATGTTCGGCCTTCCCAGCTGGACTTCATGAATTTCAAACCGTTCTTCGCAAGGTATTCTTCCGATGTGAACATGCGACGCCAGATACGAGTTGCGGCCGCAAGATCCGGAAGGGCAAGACCGAAGGCCTCAATCATCAGCCAGCCGTCGTATTTGACATCCTTGAGAGCCCTGAAGGATTCGTCCCAGTTGACTCCGCCATCGCCAGGCGTCGAACGGTCATTTTCGGAGATATGCACGTGAACCAGTTGATCGGCGCAGGCTTTGACCGCCTGAGTGATCGATTTCTCTTCAATGTTTGCGTGGAATGTGTCGTACATGGTCTTCACATGTGAATGTCCCAGTTCACGACAGAACAACGCAGCATCGGCAGCGCAGTTGAGGAAGTAACATTCAAAACGATTCAGGTACTCCACCACCAGCGTCACGCCGTTGGCCTTCGCGTAGTCTCCAGCCTGCGACAAAATTTCCTTTGCGCGGTTCCACTCGTCCGCTGTACGTCCGGCACCGGAGAATTCCCCGAGCGCCGAATGAATCGGACCGCACAGATGAGTCGATCCTGCTGCGGCACAGCAGTCAATCGCCTTTTTCAGGCGGGTCAGTGCGGCGGCGCGAACAGCAGCATCCGGAGAGATCGGATTCTGATCCGCCGGGCACACGGTCACGGCGGTCGATTCCATTCCGCACTTTTTCAGTTCCGCACCAATCTTCGCATACTGGTTGACGTCGAAGTCAAACATGGGAAGTTCGACACCGTCAAAGCCCCACTGCTTCAGGCTGTTCAGCAGTGGAAAGTGCTCTTCGGTGACTCCGGCCGTCCAGAGCAGAAGATTCATGCCATATTTCATTAAACAGATTCCTTGTGGGAAGAGGCGTATTAAGGCGAGCGGCAGAAATGAATCTACCGTAGCTGAATTCGCAAGAATTCAGTCCTCGTGCTCGAATAACTGAATTCTTGCGAATGCAGCTACAACTGTGGTAAGAAACTTCCTGCCGCTCGCCTAAACAGTAAGCGGTGGCTCAGACTCCGGAAACGGTCCGGAATCAGGTGGCTGCAGAAATCTTGCTCAGGAAGTCGGCGGGTGGCGCGCCCATGATATTAAAGCCGCAGTCCACGTGAACGACTTCCCCCGTCATTCCGCTGGATAGCTTGCTGAGCATCACCATGCCCATGCTGCCAACTTCATCGACATCCAGGTTGCGGCGTAACGGAGCAATTGTCGCGTTCACAATCTGCATCTTGTCAAAGTCACCCACACCGCTTGAGCTGACGGTCCGCAGCGGTCCGGCACTGATCGCGTTGACTCGCGTGCCGCAGGGCCCGAGTTCGCTGGCCAGATACCGCACGCAGCATTCCAGTGCCGCCTTGCAAATGCCCATCAGGTTGTAACCAGGAATGACTTCTTCACCACCGAAGTAGGACAGGGTCAAAATGCTGCAGTCCTGGCTGAGTGCATCCTGCTTCTTCGCCGCACCGGCCACCGCCAGCAGACTGTAGGCGCTGATCTCCATGGCCGACTTGAAGCCGTTTCGACTGCACGCATAAGTTGGCCCCGTCAGGTCAGCTGGTGGAGCGAACGCGATGCTGTGAACAATGAAGTCAATTTTCCCGAACGTGGCGACCGCTTTTTCAATCACAGCGGCAATATGTTCATCGTTGCAGACGTCCATCGGCATCAGGAACTTGCTGCCGATCGGATCCACCAGCTTGCCGACTTTGTTCTGATTCTTCGGACGATCACCGGTGTCCGGAAGATGCGTAAATCCCATCTCCGCGCCTTCCCGATGCAGATGTTCGGCAATGGACCATGCGATCGATCGATCGTTGGCAACTCCAAGAACGATCCCCTTTTTTCCCGTAAATAAACCCATTTATCGTCTCTGCTTCTGAAACTGGATGCTGGACCTGCGATTAGAGCCGCTTTCTTCTCGTTGTAGCCGGATTCGTCAGAATTCGGGACGTTCCCATGACGGGGACTGAGTTTGCGGCATGATAGGGGCTGACTTTGCCTCGGAAAAGCGAGTCGCGGGATTCATCGCTCAGTTCTGTCGACATGCCGGAAAGTGGGCTCTTTCCGGGAATCTGCAGCATCTGGATGAAGTCCGGTGATGGTGTGCCTGCGCTGCCGCTTGTCACACCCTACAACCTGACAAACTGGCCGCCGCTCGTCAGGCATGCACGGCTGATCGGTCGATCACGTCAGCCACGCATGCTGCATTGAATGATCAGGCTGATCAGGTCGGTGTCTCCGAGCTGTTCAAACTTCGTAAATCGAATCCGCACGGCGTCCTGCCCGTCGCGAGCCGCTTGAATGTCCTGGCTTTCGCCGATCGCCGCGATGGCTCCAATGGTGACTTTTCCAGAGGGGAAATACAAAATCAAATCCACGCCATCGGATCGCTTGGTGTGCAATTCCGCAACAGGCTTGCCGCTCTTTGATTCCGTCCAGTTGATCTTGCTGCGGATTCCGTAGTCCACTTCGCATTTTTCGAGATGCAATTCCACGAGAGGCAACAGACGTTCCACAATCCTGATGTCCCAGACTCCGCGTCCGGTTGCCGGCAGTCCCTTCTTCATCAGATGCCATTTCCGTCCGAGTTGCTTCCACGGCATCAGGTCTTCCGGGTTTGTGGCTTCAGCCTTTGAAAGTGTCAGATATGATTTCAGCGCCTGCTTCAGGAACTGGCGAAACGCCGGCGTATCGACCTCAGATTTTTTCCAGACTTTGATCGTCACTTCCTGCCATGCCGTTTTCAGGTTCCGCGCTTTCACTCGAGGATCGCGACCGTAGGCCTGCACGTCTTCCATGTCGTCGAGCGGCTTTAAGCCCAGACTGGCGTCAAGATCTTCTGTCGTAAACTCGTTCTTTTTGACGCGGAAACACAACGACAACAGCCATTCCCCACCACTGCGAGCGTGCAGGAACCAGCCGAGTCCCTTTTCCGCGCGGAGTTCGACGGTGGCTCGATCATTCCAATTCGTGGGTGCGAGATCGTGTTCTTTTTCCAGCAGCTCTATCACATACTTCAATGCCAGTCCGTCCCAGCGACAGGGCTGGCCGGTGTGGGAGATGCGATCCTGAGTGTGCCACTTGCGGCCATCGACTTCCCATGGCAGTTTCGCGGATCGG
>JANOUN010001090.1:0-4822 GCA_031416875.1 Planctomycetota bacterium
GGACGAGGCGCTCTCCGCGCTGGCCCAAAGCGGTGAGTTGCACAAGCCCGACGTGCTGCGTACTCAAGTCGAGCGGATGCTCCAACATCCTAAGGCAAAAGCCTTCACGGAGAACTTCACCGGTCAATGGCTGAGTTTGAGGGACATCAACGCGACGACCCCTGACAAGGCTCTTTACCCGGAGTTCGAAGAACTCTTGCTGTGGTCATCAGTGCGCGAGACACATCTCTTCTTCGACGAGTTGCTCAGGGAGAATCTGAGCGTGCGGAACTTTGTCGATTCGGACTTTGCGATGCTCAACGGGAGACTGGCGAAGCACTACGACATCCCGGATGTGTATGGCGTTGCATTCCGCAAGGTCGCACTCAAACCTGAGTACCATCGCGGTGGCATCCTCACCCACGCGAGCGTTCTTAAAGTCACCGCCAACGGCACATCGACGAGCCCCGTCGTGCGCGGCGTGTGGGTTCTCGACCGCATCATGGGCCGCCCTGTTCCGCCGCCTCCGCCAAATGTTCCTGCCGTCGAGCCAGATATCCGCGAAGCCACGACCATATGCGATTGAGCAACTCGTGCCCGACACGCGGTTCGCTGGTGCTGGCGTCGTCATCGAGCCGCGGGCTCTCCTTCACGCGCAGCGGTGTTCCTATTCCAGCCGAGGAGCGGCCATCAAGGATCTTCCGCAATATGTTCGTCGATGGCACAGCAGCCGAAATCAATGCACAGGTTCAGCGGCTTAAACAGGGCCAGAGCGTCATGGACACCGTGCTGGGTCAGGCAAAGGATTTTCAACGCGGACTCGGCAGGCAGGACCTCGATAAGCTCGAGAAGCTGTCTGATCCCGGATGTCGCATGTGCCTTGCTGATAAAATGAGTGCATAGCGGGAAGCACGTGCAGGATGCGTTCAGCGGCAGCTGCCGGGACACGAGCTTTGGCCGTTGGCGGCCTGAGGGATTCTCTTCGATGGCAGGCATTTATCGTCTTGAGGATTACCCGGCAGATGGCGGTCGGCGGTCCAATTCTGCAAAGACATCCGCAAGCCGGATTTCCAGCCCTGGAAGAACATCGTGGCCCGTGAGCGTCTGACTCTCATCAAGGATCACGTAGTCATTAATTGTTGTATAAACGGCAACCGTGCGTTCACGAGGATCCACCATCCACACGAGCCGGACCCCGGCATGAAAATACTCATGTCGCTTTCGCGACATTTCCATAAAGGTGTTCCCAACGCTGAGCACTTCGACCGCAAGATCCGGGACGATGCGAGGGACCGCTTCAGTGGGAACGTGGCCTTCCGGAATTCGCTCCCAGGAAGTAAATGCGACATCAGGGCCGCGAACGAGCGATGCCAGGATTTCCATTAGACCATCCGGTCCAGACACAACGCCAAGATTTCGGGAATTGACAAACTCCCGCAAGAGGCCACCAAGAAACAGTGCGATCAACGATTCGCTCCATCCCATCGCTTTCTCCACCAAAGTGGCGTCCACCAATTCGCACCTTGCTCCATTCTCGTTCGCCTGCAAAATGTCGGCAATGGTCGCACGGCCCGGCGCGGGTTCCCGACGGACTCGATGAGCCTCAATGCCTCCGAGTTCGTCAAGCATCTCGCTTAAACTGCCTGCGACGGCCGCATTGCTCGCCATAAGTATCACTCCAGACGATAGAGAATCACCAAATCGTTGAAAGGCATCTTAATATGAATATGTATCCAGACCAAGCTTTTTCACCGAGTTCTTTCTGCCTCTTCCTACTCAAACGCATTCACGGGGCTATCGTTTTAGCGGCAAGCCGCGGGCAACGGCACAGAGCTTCGCAGTCGCCTGTGGCTTGCCGTTAAACGAAAATGCCCACATGGCAGATTAAACCGCCAGTCACCAGGTAAATTGGGTTGGCCCTCGCTACGTTTTGGGTGCCTGATCCTGTACCTTGACCCCGGCAAAGACCTGCCTTCTGGACTGCACTCTTCTGCGACTGCCTGGAGCGACTCCGATGATGCGATCCCGCTTTTTTCTGGCACTGATCTTCGCACTTGCTGCATCCACGGCGTGCGGCGCAGAGCCGCTGGCGCTGAACGCCGACAATCCACACTATTTTCAGTTTCGTGGAAAGCCCACGATCCTGATCACCTCCGCCGAGCATTACGGTGCTGTGCTGAATTCCGAGTTTGATTATGTCCGGTACCTGGATGAACTCGCCAGTTGCGGCTTGAATCACACTCCGGCGGCACAGCGGTATTCGCCTCGCCGGCTGTCGCCGATGACATCGCCTTGCGCATCATCGCAGTTGATGCCAAATAAAAGGGGAGACTAACGTGATGAGATTCAATGAACGGCAGGAGGTCGAGATTGTTCCTGTCAACAATGACCTCAGCATGAGTCTGATCGTTTCATTGCCCGCGAGTCAACAGGCGTTCCGACGCTGACAACTCTGCCATCCTCGATCCGAAACAGACAGTCTGCCAGTCTCTCAGCCTCATTCAGGTTGTGGGTCACATGCAATGTTGTCACATGCGTCTGTCGCCGCACGTTCTCAAGCAATTCGCACATTTCCTCCCGCGTATCACTGTCCAGCGCAGAAAGAGGCTCATCCAGACACAGCACGTGCGGTCTGAACGAAAGTGCTCGACCAAGAGCAACCCGCTGGGCTTCTCCTCCGCTGAGCCCTGCCGGTCTTCTGTTGAGCAGATGTGCGATTCCCAGCAAGCTCGATAGTTCTTCAACACGTTCCGCGATCTGTTTCTTTGCAGCCCGTCTGATCTGCAGTGCAAACGCGAGATGATCCCGGACAGTCATCCGTGAAAACAAGGCGACGTCCTGCGGTACATAGCCAATTCCTCGCACGGCAGGATTCAACTGCGTCACATCGGTTTTGCCGATTCGAATGCAGCCTGAGGAAACTTGACGCAGTCCGAGAATGCATTCAAGAATCGTCGTCTTTCCGGACCCGGTCCGGCCCATCAACACGCCACACGCACCGGATGGAACCGCAAGGGTGATGTTTGTCAGACGAAAGTTGCCAGTGCTGATGCAGATGTTTTCCAAATGAATCATGAACGAAAGTTCCAGTCCTGGATCCCGACTTCTCGTGTGCCGTAAAGTCGGGTGATCACCAGCACGGTCACGGCAGCCCCGACCATAATCATTGAGACTGAAATAGCCCCTACGATGTTGCCGACGTTCATTTCCAGAAACACAGTTGTCGACAGCACTTCTGTCTTCATTCGAGTTGGCGTGTGCTGCATCCACTGTACTCGCCCGTTGACTGTTTCTCAACCGGGTACTGCGGGCTCGGCAATCTTTCCCTGCTGCAGATAGATGACCCGTTTCGCGTACGCCACGGCACGGTCATCGTGAGTCACCAGCAGGACAGCCCCGCCACCAGCCGCAAACTCAGCAAGATATCCCAGTAAGGCGTCAGCATTCTGATGATCAAGGTTTCCGGTGGGTTCATCCGCAAGGATGAGTTTCGGCTGGTTCAGCAAAGCCCGAGCCATTGCTGCTCGCTGGCGTTCACCGGTGCTCAGTTTCGCCGGCACATGGTGACTTCTGTCTGACAGGCCAAATCGTTCGATCAGCTGCAGCCCCCGGTCACGCGTTTCGGCCGCAGGAGCGTTCAGCGCGAGTGCGGGTGCCAGGACATTGTCAAGTACGCTGAGATAAGGGACCAGATGGAACTGCTGAAAAACAAATCCGATTGTCCGTGCACGGAATTCCGCCCGCGCATCCGGGCGCATTGCATACGGGTCCTGATCGTCCACGAGCACCTGTCCGGCATCCGGTTTCAACAGGGTTCCAGCGATCAACAGCAGCGTCGATTTACCGCAGCCGCCGGGGCCCTGAACGGCGATAAACTCACCGTCCGTGACCTGGAGTGACACGTCGCTGACAGCCCGCACGGTTGACTGATCGTCCGCGTACGTTTTTGAAACATTGTTAACCTGAAGCAGCATACTTCTTAGTAGACCTTTCACTCGTTTAACCGCGTGCCCACCGGGCCGCGCTCATCCACTGGTGGCCCAGGAGCGCGGCCCGGTGGGCACGCGGTTAAACACGAGATTCCTGGGGTTCTCAAAGTGTATTTGAAATGGCGAGCGGCATGCGTCAGCTTGTCGGCACACTGCTCATCCTCCCTGCAGTACCACGGCGGGGTCCTGTCGAGCTGCCATAACAGCGGGAACCCAGCTGGCAATTCCCGTGAGTGCAAGGGCGAGTACCGGCGCGGCAAAAATCGTCAGCAGCAGATCGCCGGTGGCAAACAGTTGCGGCCATGCCACGCCGTTGCCCGATAATCCACCGAGCGACCATCCGAAGCCGAAACCAAGGCCAATACCGAACAGTGCTCCCACGCAGCCGATGACGGTTGCCTTTGACAGGAAGACGAGAATGATCTGCCGGGATTTTAGCCCGATGGCTCGCAGGATGCCGATCTCTTCTGTTCGCTGCCGAGCGTTCGCAAGAGCCAGCAGAAAGATGGTTACGGCGGAACCGACAAGAACCAGGGGAACCATCACTGCAGCAAATCCGGCATGCTGTCGTTCCAACTGGTGGCGTGCCTGTTCTTCCCGCAGCAAAGTCGCCTGCCCCGATTCTTTTTCCTGTTCCAGCGCTGATTCGGCTGCTTCCTTTGCTTTAGATCGGGCTTCAGCCCGAGCAAGGGCCTGCGAATACTTCTCAATCACCTGTGTACCTGGCAGAATCGCTTCAATCTCTGTACGAATTGCGGAAATGCGATCGCCGGCGCAGTCGCATTCGAGGGCCAGAATCGCGTTGATCAGATTCTGCATTCCCAGCAGTTCCTGAGCCTGCCGCAGATTGATCC
>JANOUN010001091.1:0-2028 GCA_031416875.1 Planctomycetota bacterium
CGGCGCTGCGCTTGGTCCGGCCTACATTCATCTAAAACTCTTGCCAATTTCCCTGTTCCTGTTTCTCCTGGCTTGAAGTGCGATCGGAATTCCTAAGCCCGCGTCGCCGTCGGTCCAGCCGAAACCGATGTGCGCGGCGGATTCTGAGGAGCGATGCCTGCCGGAGTCAGCGTGGGAATATCTTCATACGACGACAACTTCCCGCGTTCTCCCGAAGAATCCAAATCCGGACCCGCCATATCGGACTCTCGCAGCTCAGACCACAACTGAATGTCCAGCGAATGCGACTTGCGATAGAGCGACAAAACCAGCGACAACGCCAGACCCGCTTCGCACGCCGCCACCGTGAGCGTGAAAATCGTGAACGCCTGACCCTCGTTTGTCTGATGCATGTTGCCAAATGTCACCAGCGTCAATGAGACACCATGCAGCATGAGTTCCGCAGAGAGCACCATCAGGATCAGATTGCGGCGGGTCAGGAAACCGATGGCACCGAGTACAAACAGTCCGGCACCAACCAATAAAAATCGTTGTTCTTCCGGTGTCATATGGCACCCTGCTCTCTACGCGGTGCGATGGCAATGGCACCGATGCTGGCGACCAGCAACAGCGTTCCGGCAAGTTCCACCGCAAACAGATAATCCCCAAACAGGGACTTTCCAAGTCCCTTCAGATTGCCGACCGGATGTTTCGCATCGGCTTTGCTCATCACATTCCCAGGCATCACCGGCGCCACTTCAGTTGACGCCAGATCGGCGCTGAGTGCCATGCCCATGTTCGCTGTTGCAGCACGGGATTCTGCTGGTGAGTCGGCAGCAACCACGACCGGCCGGACAATCTCGATTTTCTCTGACTGCAGCGTCAGCGATATCGCCCCCAGTAACACGAACGCAGAGATCGTTGCGAGCAGCGACTGGCTCGACCGCTGATCATAACCCGCCGCCCCGCTTTGCTGAGCCAGCATGATGACGAACAGAAATGTGACGATCACCGCTCCGGCATAGACGATAATCGTCGCCGCAGCGAGAAACGGAGCATGCTGCAGAAGAAACAATCCGCAGGTGCTTAAAGTGGCGAGTGCGAACCACAATGCGGCGTACACCGGATTGCGAGCCGTGATCATCAACACGCCGCTCATCAGCGCGCCAATGGCAAAGACCCAGAACATGATGTCATCCGCAAGTTCCGACTGAGCCTTGCCGCTCAAGAGACAAAACGTCACAAGCCCTGCAGCGACGATCAGTACGCCAACCGTGTGAGGACGCGGCTTGCCGGCTTTCTTTGCAGGCATGAGCCACAGAATTCCGATGGCCCACAGGACAAGGCCGACGAGTGTCATCGGATGTTGTTGCATCCATGTCATCATGAGTGTGACTCCTGACTGGAGTGAATCACGCCCGCAGTTGGATTTTTCGCCGATCGGTCAGCGTCTGGCACAGCGGTTGCCGGCCCGAGTGTCGGCAGCGAATTGAATTCTGCAGCTGGTCCAAGCATGCCGCGCTTCGTTCGCACGGGATCGCGGGGATTGTCTTTGGTCTGGTCATAGACGCCCAGCAACTTTTCACGATCGTACATCAGCGACTCACGCGTTTCACCGGTGAGGTCGTAAATATGAGTCAGCTCAATCGCATCGACGGGGCAGGCTTCTTCGCACATGCCACAATAGATACAGCGAAGTTCATCCAGCACGAAGGACTTCGGAAACTTGTCACGATCGGGCCATTCGGGCGGAGCGGCCTGCGCCTCAATCGAAATGCAGTTTGCCGGACACGCCGCGACACACATCATGCAGGCGACACATTTGACGCGGTCCTTTTCATCGCGATTCAATCGATGCACACCGCGGTAATGCAGCGGAAGATCGGGCTTTACTTCAGGATACTGCTGAGTCACCGTTTTGCGATCGGTCACATGTTTCAGAGTCGTTTTCAGACCCTTCATAATGGCCGGCACAAACGTGGATTCCCAGAAGCCCATTTCCGGCTCCTCCACCCACGTCACCGTTTTCTTCGGTTTTGTTTTTGTTTC
>JANOUN010001092.1:0-6153 GCA_031416875.1 Planctomycetota bacterium
GAATCAACACAACTGCAGCAGCGACAACACAAACCAATCCCAACAGAGCCACAGTCGAACTGCGCATTTCGCTCACTTCCTTCAAGATCTCGGCATTTTGGCAGGGAACAAAATCCCTGATTGCGGACGATAGTCGCCTGCAGATTCGGAGAGAACCCCAAACTGCCTGTTTCGTCCATTTGGCACTGCCATGGAGACAGATTGCCTCGCCGAGCATTGGTACACTTCACGCTTCGCAAGGCGTAATGAGGTGCAGGCTGTTTGATTCATGTGTGTCGTTTTTTTGTTGGATGACGGGACGAATCGAATGCGAATAGATCGTAAAGAATCTTGTTGCCTTGACCCTCACTTACGAATCGATGATTTGAGGGAGAGATTTCGCGGAATGGTTGCGATATCGCTCGCGTGGTGGGTTTCCTCGTCTTGTGGATTCGCTCAGTCACAGGGAATTGAGATCGAGGTCGATGTTTCATCAGTCGTCGGCCGAATCCGACCTTTGCATGGTGTCAATGGAGGCCCGCTGCATTCAGGGGAAACACTGGATCTTTCGGACGCGCATCGCCAACTGAGTGTTCCCTTGACCAGACTGCACGATTGTCATTGGCCAAACCCGGATGTCGTCGACATCCACGTGCTCTTCCCGGACCCGGACGCAGACCCGGGGCTTCCGGAGAGCTACGACTTCAGTCGCACAGACGATTATATCCGTTCCATTATCAATACCGGCTCGCAAATTGTGTTTCGTCTGGGGGAGAGCATTGAACACTCAAAACGAAAGCTCCATGTGCATCCTCCGGCCGACGCGGACAAATGGGCTGAGATTTGTCTGGGCATTGTGCGTCATTACAACGACGAATGGGCTAACGGATTTCGCCACAACATCCGGTACTGGGAAATCTGGAATGAACCAGAGAACCGCCCCGCCATGTGGAGCGGCACCGACGAGGATTACTTTCGCATCTACGCGGCCGCAGCCACAGCCATCAAGGCGCATTTTCCAGACGTGCGCGTGGGCGGTCCCGCTGTCGGTTTTGCCGGAGAACTCAACGCGGACCGATTAGTCCCCTCGCCATTCGTTCGTGGTTTTCTGGATCGATGTCGCAACGACAGTCTGCCGCTCGATTTCTTTTCATGGCATACCTACACAAACAATCCCAACGAGCTTGTGCAGCGAGCTCGCGCCATTCGACGACTGCTCGATGAATCCGGATTTCAACAAACAGAGAGTCATCTCAACGAATGGAACTATCTGCCGGATAACGACTGGAGTCCCATGCTGGTTCAGCAGCCGAAATCGCGACAAGCCTGGTTCGACCGAATTCATGGCAATGAAGGTGCCGCCTTCACGGCCGCCAGTCTGATCCGATTCCAGGACGCTCCTCTGGACGCTGCGAATTACTATTCCGCCGACATTCATGGCTTCGGCATGTTCAGTGAGCATGGTGTTCCCCACAAGAACTTTGGTGCGGTCCAACTGTTCTCGCAAATGTTGCAGACCACAGAACGATTGTCCGTCAGCGGCAATCTTCCCGCGACGGTCGCAATTCTGGCAGGGACCAATTCGGATCGCACACAGTGCAACATTTTTGTGAGTAATCATTCGCAGGAGCCATACAACTTAACGGTCAACCTCAACTCATGGCCTGAACGCGAGAAGATCCTGTGTCAAATCCGGTCGTTGGAGACAGAAGTCATCGTCACACAGGAATCATCAACTGACAAGCCTCTGACGCTCCCGATCCAGGCCCATTCAGTGATCACAATTCAGGCAAAGTAGCCTGAATTCCTGAGTCATGGGTGATTCCGACAGCCAAACTGTCCAGTGAAGTTTCGAAGCGACGTTTCGGGACTTTAAGATTCAGTCAGCCTGCACGCAGTATTCGATTCCCCTTCGGGAAAGCCGAATAAAGTTTGAAGCGTCTGCCCCCGTGCGTTACGATCCGCCCGCTTCGGGACAACACATTGCACACCTCTAACGGCCATTCAGGGCAACTTATGAGTTTCTGTAATAAGGGGATTATTCTTGCCGGCGGAACAGGATCCCGCTTGTTTCCGCTGACGCTCGCGATCAGCAAGCAAATGGCACCCGTGTATGACAAGCCCATGATTTACTATCCGCTGTCCACTTTGATGCTGGCAGGGATTCGTGACGTGCTGATCATCAGTTCACCGCGTGATTTGGATGGATTTCAAAAGTTGCTGGGTAACGGTGCCACCTGGGGCATGAAATTTACCTATGTCGAACAGGCGAAACCGGAAGGACTGGCTCAGGCGTTTATCCTCGGTGCTGACTTCATTGGCCCGGATCATGTGGCTTTGATTCTCGGCGACAACATCTTCTATGGCAGCGGTTTCCAGAAGATTCTCCATTCTGCGGCATCCAATGAAACCGGAGCGACAATTTTCGGTTACGAAGTCCGTGATCCCGAACGATACGGCGTGGTCGAGTTTGATCAGCAGGGCAAAGCGATCTCACTGGAAGAAAAACCGAAGCAGCCAAAATCGAATTTCGCGGTGCCCGGTCTGTATTTCTACGACAACACGGTTGTCGAGATTTCCCGGAATCTCAAACCGTCCATCCGCGGTGAACTGGAAATCACAGACGTGAATTCTGAATATCTCCGTCGAGGTCAGTTGCGGGTTGAAATGCTGTCCCGCGGTTTTGCGTGGCTGGATACGGGGACTCACGATTCACTTCTGGATGCCGGGAACTTTGTCGCAGCGATCGAAAAGCGAATGGGACTCAAGATCTCCTGCCCGGAAGAAGTCGCATACCGGCGCGGCTTCATCGATCGGACTCAGTTGCTTTCGCTGGCGGCATCATTTCCCAATGAATACGGCGCGTACCTGAAGCACGTTGCCCGCTGATACTTTTTTGTACGTTGCTACGGATTGCATTGATGTTCCTGATTCTCGGTGGAAATGGCTATGTCGGCTCGGCTTTTCAAAAACATCTGCAACACTTGCGACTTCCGTTTGAAGTGATTTCGCGATCCGTGGTTGACTACTCGGATGAATCATCGCTGTTGCGGCTGATTGAGCAGCGGCGTCCCGAGTTCCTGATCAACGCGGCAGGCTATACGGGGCGTCCGAATGTCGATGCCTGCGAAGTGCATCGGACCGAATGCCTCCAGGGGAATGCCGTGCTGCCCGGCGTCATCCGATCCGCCTGCGAAAAAGTCGGCCTGCCATGGGGACATGTTTCATCCGGGTGCATTTACACCGGGGCAAAACCGGACGGGAGCGGTTTTACAGAAGAGGATGCTCCAGATTTTTCGTTTCGGCAAAACAACTGCAGCTTCTATTCCGGCTGCAAAGCTCTGGGCGAAGAATTGCTTTCCGGTGTCGCAGACTGTTTCATCTGGCGACTGCGAATTCCGTTCAACGAGGTCGATGGTCCACGAAATTACATTTCTAAAATGATGCGGTACGATTGCCTGCTGAAGGCGACAAACAGTCTGTCGCAGTTGGATGAATTCGCCGCCGCCTGTGTCGCCTGCTGGACGAGGCGTGTGCCGTTCGGCATCTACAATCTGACGAATCCGGGATCCGTGACAACGGAAGATGTCGTGGCGATGATCAAGCGCCACGGTCTGGTGCAGAAGGATTTTCGATTCTTCGATTCGGAAGATCAGTTCATGAAGCAGGCGGCGAAGACCCCGCGCTCAAACTGCGTTCTCGACACATCAAAGGCAGAACAATTGAAACTGCCCATGCGCCCGATTGTGGAGGCTCTTGAATCAGCGATGCGCGGCTGGGTCAAGGCGCGAAGATGAGACCCACAGACGACAATCATCTTGTGACACGCCGTGAAGTTCTGAAGGTCGCTGCCGTCAGCGAGTTTGTGGAGCGGATGAAACCACATCTGGCCTTGGCGGAAGAGAACAATGTCACGGTCGCGATCGAAAACCACGCGAACAACCTGTTTGAATCGGCAGATTCATTGAGGTATCTGCGTGACCTGTCGCCGTCAAAACACCTGAAGGTCGGCCTGGCGCCCTACCATCTTCCGCAGGATGCCGAACAACTGGCCACCTTGATTCGCGAACTGAGTGACAGCATTGCCATGTTTTATGCATGGCAGCATGGCAACGGCTGTATGACCAGATTGCCCAAGGAAGAAGAACTGCTGCAACTTCCTGGTCGCGGTCCGCTGGATTTCGCCCCGTTGCTGAAAGCGCTGCGCGATATTCAGTATCAGGGCTGGACGGAGATCTTCATGCACCCGGTTCCGCGCGGGATACCGATCCTTGAAACCGCCGAAGAGGTCACCAGCGAGATCAATCGATCTCGGGAGTACCTTGCGGAACGCCTCCGCACAATCGGCAGAGTCTGAGTTTTTTTCCCTGCTCAGCGATCAACCTGCATGACTTTTGCGAATGCGGCGGATTGTCTCAGAGCCAGGTGCGTCAACATCCGAAACTCCGGTGAGAGGTACGTCTTACATCACGGCGATACACATCGACTGATTCTGACGGACTTTGCGGCGGCGCAAGGAGATTGCGCAATCAATGACGACTGGTCCGCCGCCCTTCATGGAAGAGACCACTTTTAACGATTTTCGCTAAAGTCAGGCTCCTTCCGTGATGAAGTCGACCCATCGATTTTCAATCGCGTGTCTTCTCGCGGGCGCGATGCTGATCGTGTGTTCCGGCATGACCGCGAGCGCTCAGCAACTCGTGCAACCGGCGGTGCCGCCGCTGCCATTGCTGCCGCCGGTGGAAACCGTTGCGACCGAAATGTCATCGCCGCAACCAGCCACGATGTCTCCCGGATACTGGATTGTCGGTTCCCAGTCATCGCCGCAGGACTTTGATGAATCGGGTCCCGTATTTTGTCCGCTCGTCACGCGGTATCATCACTGTGTCGGCTTTCGACAGGCCGAGATGCAGGAGTTGATCCAGTCTCTTCAACCCGGTGTTCCAGTCTGCATCTTCAGCCATGGTAGTTTTGTGAGCTGGCAGGACGTACTGGTGGAATCGCGTGAAACGTGGAAGTGGTTGCATCATGCATGTCCTGATCAGCCTGTTCAAATGATCCATTTCTCCTGGCCCAGTGACCGCCCGATTTTTTCGCCCGTGATTCAGCTGGACGTCAATCGGCTTGGGCGTCGAGCGGCAAGGAATGGATTCTATATGGCCAGCCTGATGCAGCAGATTCCGTCAGAATGCCCGATCTGCCTGATCGGCCACAGTCACGGGACGCGCGTCATCGCATCAGCATTGCACCTGACGGCTGGTGGCACCGTTGAGGGTTATACCCTGGCAGCCGGTCAGTTCTCACAGCATCGGCTGCGTGCCGTTTTTGCGGCATCGGCGATGGACCACAAATGGCTGAATCCGGGTGAACGCTACGGTCGCGCTTTGTGTCCTGTGGAATGTGTGCTGAATCTGAAGAATTCATGCGATCCCGCGCTGTTCATCTATCCGCTGCGACGCCCGTTTTCCTGTGGTGCACTGGGTTACACAGGAATTACGAGGAGCGACAGAAGAAACCTTGGGCCCGGCGGCTGCAAAATCAAGGATCTGGATCTGACAGAAGAGATCGGAATCGGCCATTACTGGCCTAACTACTTCCAACGCCCCTGGCTGGCTCGTGCGATTCGGAACTATCTCTTCCTGGGTGAACAAGCGGCCAATCCGCAGCATGCACAGCTTACAGACGCCACGTTTGGAAACCTTGGCAAAGGTTGACAGTTGCCGGTTGATTGGAGTGCATTGGCAAGGTAAAAGCTGATTTTTGCCGCCACAACATTTCGAACTTCGCCACAACCGGACGATCTGCATGACATCAGAAACTGCCATTCGCGAACGCAAAGACGCCCTCCGCAAGCAGGCGCACGCAAATCGAAACGCTCAGGAAAACAAGGACGAACTCAGTCGCCGCATTGTCGGTGCATTTATGGCGCTGCCAGAGTATGCGCTCGCGGAAACGGTCATGTTTTACATCGACGTCCGCAGTGAAGTACGAACTCGCCATGATCTGGTACTGGCGCTGCAGTCCGGAAAGACCATCGTCGTACCGTGGTGCAATGCGGATGGCGAACTGGAATTGTTCCGGTTGGACTCGATGGACGAGCTCGAGATCGGAATGTACAAGATCCTTGAGCCACGCGCAGAACTGCGTGGCCTGGCAGAAAAACAGGTCAATGTC
>JANOUN010001093.1:0-9536 GCA_031416875.1 Planctomycetota bacterium
AACAGCAGGCGTCCCCATTCTCACCTGTTTCAGGTCCAGGTGCAATCGTGAGCGACGTAGGCGACGTCGCTCCGCGACTCGCATTCCCGGTGACGCACGTGCGAAAACAACGCCGCGCGGTTGTATCCAAAGGGTGCCGAGACGAGCGCACGACGTTTTGTGAAGAGAATCTCAGTCGCGGAGCGACGTGAGCTACGTCGCAATCCAATTCCAGGGCAGCACTACTGCGGAGCCGGCACGAGACCTGGTGTCGTGGCGGCCTTGCGTTCGGCAGATTTGCGAAGCTGTTCCAGTTCCTGTGCTTCGCGAATCTTGTTGTCGCTGCTGTAGAAGGCCGTCAGAGATTCTTCCATGGCCAGACACAACTTTTCGATCCTGCGTTTGACACTCGCGTTGCGCTGCAGATCGGCTTTTTCAGTTGCGGGTGTTTTGATGGCGTTCAGGCGGGACATGAATTCCTTCTGGCCCGGCAGTTCATCCAGTTGCAGAATAAACTTATCGACTTCCTCCAGCTTGCCTTCTGCCGACGCCTTTTTCGCGAGGCTGATCAACACGGCCTTTTGAGCCACGGTGTCCACCAGCGCATCGCGGAACAGATACAGTTCTCCCTCCACTCCCAGCCGCAGTCCATCGTCCGGAAGTTTGATCGTATCCTGCGGGAGGAGTCCGGGAGCATACGGCACGCGCGCCAGCAGCGAACTTCCGCTGTACACATACAGCCAAAACGTTGGATTCGCCGGATCGACTTCAATTTCAATCTCGCCGTTCCGGTCACTCAGGACGCGCTCGCCAGGCGCGTCGTTCGAATCGGTGTGTCGCAGCTTGGAGACTTTGTCTACGCGGAAGCAGATCAGCGGTCGATCGATCCGCGTCTGCAGTACGAGCTTGACCCGGCTCTTCGTCGCAGCCGGACGCTGGCGCAGTGCAATCTGCTGCACACTGCGACCGGCACCACCGTACGGCACCGGGCCATGTGAAATCAGTACGCCACGCACATGCCCGGAATCGTGATAGACGGCAGAGGTGTCGCGTGTGACGTCTTTGACCGAGACCGAAGTGTCTTCAGGGGATTCCACATCGGCCCGCAGTTCGGTGTTGAATCCGGTCACGCGGACGTAACACAGATCCAGTCGCTGCAGCAGTTTGAGTTTATCCGGATTGCGGCGCTCCATCTGTCGCAGAAACGTTCGCAGCACATCACCATCGCGAATGAATGCGGCAGTCGGGTCCGGGACAGTCAGTTCTCCGGCCTGAAGCCGGAATTCCAGTTCGCCACCAACCACTGTTGGTTTTTCAAACAACAAGACCGGCCTGAATGAATCACGCACCAGCCGACATGCCACGTTGGCCACATTCTGATCTTCACCCGTTTCTTCCGTCAGCACGGGTGACATTTCCTGAACGCGCGTGTCAAACTCCCGGCCACTGATCTGAAAAGTGCCGTTGGATTCCTCGATCCCGATCAACACAACTTTCTGAGCGGACGATTCGGGATATCTGAGCAAAAGTTCTTCCGCCGTCAGACGGTGCAGTCGTTCATTTCTGCCGGGAATCAGCCATTCGGTTTCCTGCACCTGCGCGTTCCATGCAGCACCGTACATCCGATCCAGACCTTTACGAATCTGATCCACAAAATCCTGGCGCAACGCCGGTTGTTGAGTCGCAATGCCGCTGAATCCGACTTCGACAAACACGCGGTACGCTTCCCGCGCAAACGGAATCACAACTTTTGGCGGCACCTTGATCGTTACGGGGTTCTTTGGTGTTTCCGCAGTGGACGAGGGTGCTTCGGCTGACGCGGCCGCAGCATCCGTCGCCGGCGCTGCCTCCTGTGCAGAAGCCGGGACGCTCGCCATCGCGATGAGCCCCAGCGCTGCAATGTGCAGGAAATTGGTCAGCAACTTTCTCATGGGCGCACGATCCAGCGTTCAACGTTCTGATAAGGAGACATGGGGCGTTCGGGTATTCCCAGAGTCGATTTTTTCCAGACTGCAAACTCATCCACTTCCCAGAGCGGAATGATAAACGCTTCCGCCGACATGTGCCGGTGAATCGTGAACAGTCGATCCTGAGCGTCCACGAAACTGGCTGAGTAGTCCAGGTTGACAAGTTCCTGTCGCATCCAGTCGGGAAACAATTTCAGGCGGTTCATGTCGAACGAAGCATCATTTGTCAGCAGCGGCCAGAGTTCGAGCAGGGGTTCTTCCATGCGAATCCGGCGATAACACATATCCCAGTCCGCGTCCGTCAGCGGTGTTCCCGGTTGTTCGCCTGGAATCAGGTCGATTTCGAAGCCGATTTTTTCCCAGTACACCGTCATGCGTTTTGCTGCTTCCGCAGCGGTCGGATCCGGATCGATGACCATTCGCAGACGCGGCAGCTTGATGTAATCGACGTTGGTGACCTTGCGGAATTCTTCACTTTCAAACTTATCACCAGTTTCTTTTGCTGTGGCCTTTGCTGCGGTTTCCAGTTTCGTCAGTTCAGCCAGCTGCAACTGTCGCTCAGCCGCATAACGCAGTGCATACGCCAGACGCAGATTGAATTCCGGCGGCTTTTCCAATGGATTCGTCGCATAGCTTTGCAGATGCCACGGAGCACTTGTCGGTCGACCATAACGCATTGACTGGTCACGCAGGACGATTGACTTGAGAATTGCTTCGCGATTCAAAGCGAACGACAACGCACGCCGCATTTGAGCGTTCACGATGCGTTCGGAGAGAGGATTGAAAGTGACGACATGCGTGATTGGCAGAGCATACTGACGCACCTCAAACGCCGGAGAGGCTTTGAACGCATCGACCTCCCACGGCAACAGCTGCGGCAGATAGTCGATCTCGCCGCGAATCACAGACTTCACCAATTCGTCGCGATTCGAAAAAATCTTCTCGCGGACTTCTGCAACGTGATACTTGCTGGGATCCAGTCCATCCGGTTCCGGACGTTCACGAAGATACGATGTTCCTGTGCTGTCGGCTTCGTCCAGCTTGAACCTCGTCGAGAGCAGCGTGACGCCGGCAGCGTCCGCAGCCGTGACTTCAGCAGCCGTAACTTCAGCAATCTCGCCCGGCGTCGCCGATGGATCAGAACTGCCGGCATCAGGGTGACTCGCCGCCGCAATGATGGGAAATCGCAACAGGGATTCGATACTCAATGGAACTCGTGAAAATCTGATCTTCATTTCGCTGGGCGAACGTACGGAGACTTCCCGCACAAACGACGCCAGCCGGGAATTGAACAACGGGCTGGTCGGATCCATGCGCCGTCCCAGCGCATCGGCAATCTGATTGGCGGTCAGCAATGGCTGAGACTGCCATGTCGGGCGCGTCTCTCGCAGGGTAAATACGACTTCGCGGCCCAGATCGGTCGGGTCCCAGATCTCAAAGTAACTGGAGCGAAAATAAGTCAGTTCGTCGGCGCTCGTCGGTTCGAAAAGCGGTACTTCGACCAGTTCCAAAGGCCGTTCGTCAGATTCTCGCGGCGAAGGATAGACAATCTCTGACGAACTGGACTCATCAATTGCGACATGCAGCACCTGATGCCGCGCCACAGTCTGTGCAAAAATCGCGCGGGAATTGCCGGATGACGGCCAGATCGCTTCGGCTTTCCACGCCAGATCAGCCGCAGCCGCAAACGCGCGCTGACTGGTCTGTTGTTTTGCTTCGGTCAGCAGGCTGTTCGCCATCTTCTGCATCCGGCCTTGCCATGCTGCCGCCGTTTCATGCCCAGAAAAGACGCGTTCAATCCGCGAAATCAAATAACGAGCCTTATGAAAATCTTCGTCTGCCACTGCCGTCTCAATCATCGGTGCTACGATTTCACCGAACCGAATTCGCAGTTCGGGATTGTTGATATTGCGATTCGCAAGTTCGTCCAGCAGCGCCAGTGCGGCATAAATATCCCCGTCTCGGGCACGCAATCCTGATTCCACCAGCAGCAGACTTTCAAAACGCGGCCTGGAAAGTTCCCACGACGGAAATTCCTTTTCGACGCGCAACAAAAGTTCATACGCTTTGCGGATATCGCCTTCCTTCAGAAGCTCATCAGCTCGGCGGAGCATCAGTTCTTCAAACAGTATGATGTGATCGATCTGTGAGATCGGCAGAGCGTATTCCGCAACGGCGTTGCCTGGCAGCTTAACGATCAGCTGCTTCAGATTTTTCAATCGTGTGGAGCGTTCGTTCCGCTCTTCTTCGTTTTTTGGCTTTGTCGCTTCGACTTTGACGTAGGTTTCGGCCATCGTCTTGAGCGTATCCGGACGTATTTCCAGCGGACTGACCACCAGGACCGTACGGTCCGCCTCGACGGGTGCTTTCAGCACGATCCAGTCAAACGCTTTGCCGTTGCTGTCATCGGCGCGCAACAATTCATCGGCTGTCGGAAACTGCATATCCGTCAGTTTGGGGAGTTCCGACTTTTCGACCTTCTCATCCGCCCGCGCGGCGGGCATGCCGAACAGCAGCCTGATCGCCAATGCGATGGCTGAAAGCAAGGATGCTCTGCTCAGCAAACGCAGGGAGTTTGGCTTTACTGAAAAGATTTCCGCGAAGCGACAGATGCCCGCCGACGGAGCGGCGGACCTACGTAGGCGTGCCGCTCCGTCGGCTCGTACCAGACACGGCGGCAAAGCCTTTGATGCGGCAGAAGAGTCTCGGTGGCGGGCGAAGCCCGCGCCAGGAGTATTAATGTTGTCGGACGTAATATTCAGGCTCATGGAATTGCCGAACAAATCGTTTCAAATGGATTGAATCTACAGGAATTGAGTGTGCTACTTCCCAATGTTCTCGGCCAGCTGATACAGACTTCCATCCTTGCCAATCACGATGATCTGACCATTCATGCTGAGCGGGCCCTGTTGAATCGACTGGCCAAGCTGCACCACGGAGTCTGAAACCGTGCCGTCAGAATTCACACGAATTATCGCTCCATCCGTGCGTGCAATGAGATAACTTCCATCAGGCAGCAAAAGCGGGTCCCCAGCCAGGGCGTGGCCATCCAGTGGAAACGACGCTGCAGGCGGCAGGCCGTCTTCGACTTTGAACACGCGAACTTCTTTATTTGCCAGTTCCACAAACACAAGATTGCCAGCGACCTTTGGCACGGCACTGGGAATCACGCCGAGATCTGTTTCCGCCAGGACTTCCAGCGTGGACGCCTGCATCATGACGAGCTTTCCTTCGGTTGTCGCCAAGAACAGAAATTCGCCTAAAACTGCCGGTGCCAGTTCAATCACATACGGCACATTCGTCACACTCAATTCCGCCAGCTGCGGTCGCGGGGTTGCTCGGAATTCGACGCGGACAAATTGGTTGCCTGCATTCACGGCCAAAACCTGAGTCGGTGAAATTGCCGTCAGGGATTTCCACGGCTGTTGCTGATCCTGTGTCTGCGCGGCTCGATAGTCTTCTGCCGCGCGCCCGCCAGCCGTGGCCGAAATATGCAGCCGTCCCGGCATGGCGAACACGACACCACCGTCCAGAGCCACCGGCGGCAGCTCGGGGCCGTCGGGCAGAGTCCATCTGCGTTCCAACTGTCCGGTCGGTGTGAATGTCCACAGGGAAGGTTCCGGAGCCCCGCACCACGCAGCGACTCGACCGTCTTTCAAAGTCACACCACCGACCGACGATGTGAGTTTATCCGGAAGGCGAAAGCGGCTGGTGGATTCCAGCTGAAATCCCCCCTTCGCAATCTCTGCCATTGGGATTCGATACGCTTCACCATAATCGCCCACAGCAAGTACGGAATCTCCCCCGGCGGCAGGCCCCACGGCCACCAGTTTAGAACCAAGTACCGTTCGCCAGATACCTTTCATTTCTTCACGATTGGCGCGCGTAAAGAACACCGACGCAGATTGAGGATTGCGCGTTGTCAGAAACACAGCTTCGTCCACAAACTGAATGGGCTGCAGATGAATGCCTTCGGCCGTGACGCCGGAATCCAGCAGAATCGTGTTGGTGCGCGTCTGAAATTTTCGCAGGTCGCGTCCACCAAGCCACAGCTGAGCACTGGGGCCAGCCAGCAGAAACATGCGCGTCTGCAAACCATCTTCCAGCTGATTCGCACCGACGCGGGACAGTGGTGGCTGGCCAATTTCCTCTGCCACTCGAAACGCCGTGACGCGCTGCGGTGTGGAAGGCACAAACAGATCGTAACCACGCAGCAGGCACGGATCGTTGATCTGCCCGTCAATGGGATCACTCGACTCAACCTTGAGGACTCCACTGTCGTCGATATTGAGCGTCTGAATGCGAGCCTTCTCGGCGGAAACGTTGTCGCACATCAGGAAGTATTTTCCCGCCGCCAGCATTGGAGCTTTCACGCTGCCGGCCTTGTGCGGGATTTGTGAAACGGCAATACAACTCAGAGGATTCAGGCTCAGCGTATAGACCAGAGTCTCGTCACCCGGGATGACAAGTTTGGATCCATCGCTGGCAAGCGCAGGCGGGCCAATGATCGACTGCGAAAACTTCAGCCGCGATAACGCGCGACCATTCGTGACAGCAATCTGCCACATTTCATTGTTTTGCGTGGTGATGAAGATGTTATCCGAAACGACAAGCGGCACGGCACTGGGACGCCCCTCAAGTGGCTGTCGCCACAAGAGATGCCCGTCTTTCTGGGACAAAAGCTGCAATTCGCCGGACAACGTGCTGAAAATCAGCACACCTGGTTCCGTCCCCTTCACCGCGATCGGAGGGAACGGTGAATCCACGCCGACCGGTTGTCGCCAGATCGGATCACCGGTGTCGGCATCCAGCGCGAAGACGCTGTCAATGCCGATCCCAAACACCGACCGCCCCTGTGACGACAAATCCGTGGCCGCCTGAGTCCTGAGGGCCAGGGCCAGTGATTTGAAGTGTGCAGCGCTGTCATCCGTTGTGAGAGCGTCGCCACCTTCACTGCGTACAACCAACTCCTTTTCCTTTCCCAGGATTTCGGACTGGATGGCGTGCAGATCTTTGTCGTCACTTAGACCAGGATAGGCCTCAATCAATCGGTCTCGCACACCGATCGCATCAATCGTCTTACCGGTTTCCAGGAGCCCGCGAATTTCAGTCACGCGCGACTGGAACTCAGTCTTCTTTGCGACTGCGGCGGATGCCAGTCGCTGCAAACGCTCCAGTTCCTGCTGGCGCGCCGGATCAATGCCTGCTTCTCCGGCATAACGTTTCATGATTTCCATCGCGGCCTTGCTGGTATCCAGGGCCTTTTGGTCCTGAGTGACTTCGGCCACACGCGCTGCGGCAAAAGTCAAACGATCTGCATAACGTTTAATATGATCCTTAAGCTCTTCAAATCCAGGCAGATCGCGGCAGACGGACAGCAGCTGGTTGAGTTCTTCCAGCCCTTTGATCACGTCCGGATATTCCGTCATGATATTTTTTTCGACCCGCGTGCGGTGCAGGCCGATTCTTGCCGGATCCGCCGAAGCAGATTGTGAATAGGTTGCCAGAAAGTTCAGAAACTGCCCGTCAGCATCGATATATCGCTGCTCATCCAGCGACGTCACGGCTTCCTTCAATTGACGCTCTTCGCGTGTACTGGCAGTCATCACCCAGAAAATACCGGAGAGCAGCAGCGCTCCCAGGGTTACTCCGGTCAGCCCCAGAACAATGGGCGACCGGCCGATTTTCTGTTCACCTGGCCGCTCCGGTCCGCCCGTCAGCTTCTCGGTGATCTGCGCAAAGCGTCCACGGGACAGCTGTCGTCTGGCTGCGGCTGCCTGCCGCGCACGAGCCGCTTCCTCGGCAGCATCCACATCGTTTTCGTCGTCGTATTCTTTCTGAGCCACGTTGATATCCGATCAAATTTCACTGAACCCATTGCGATCCGAAAAGGGGTCTGACCCTTTGGAGGCAGGTCAATTGTATTAAGTTTCAACTCCCGGAGAGGGTCAGACCCCTTTTCGGATACTGTCACAGTTCCTGAATCTTGTTTTTCACCCGCAGAAAGCCGGCCTGCATCGCTGCATCAATGACCGTTAATCGCATCTCGTGCGTGGAATCCGGATCCAGAATCAGATCCACATCATTGATACCGCTGTTTGATGACTTTTCAGCCGTCAGCAATTCCAGAATCTCTTTGTAGGTCTGTGCCTTCTTATCGCCGACAAACACTGTGTTTTCCCGATCCACTTCTACTCGTACGCCTGAGTCCGGCATTTCTACCTGGACATTCATGGAAACTCCGTCCGAGTTTTTGGCAGGCGGTACATCAAACGCCTTCTGCAGACTGAAGGATGCCGTAATCATGAAAAAGATGAGCAACTGAAACGTCACATCGACGGCAGGCGTCAGGTCAATGTTCGCTTCCTGACTGACCCGCTTCTTTTTCGGAATCGGCGGCAAATCATCAATCGGATTCAATGCCTGAGTTCCGGATGCCAGCAGCGTCTGTGTGTCTGATGGATCATCGAATGCTTCGTCGCCGACCAGCCGTTCCGGCATCACCGTCGTCACTCCCACGGCGACATCGGGACCAAGCTGCAATTCCTCATCGTCTCCGGCGGCGACAGATCCGGTGCCGCGGAGACGACTTTGTTTGTCCCGTTCGAGTTCAGCCAGTCGTTCCAGCTCTTCCAGACGCGGCAATCGCACCAGATCCAGAGATCGTCCCTGCTTTTGGGCCACGATCAGTTTCTTGAGATCTTCCAGCACCTCATCCGCAGACTGATATCGCAGCGATCGGCGCTTTGCCATCATGCGATGCACCAGACGGCACAGCACATCGGGCAGAGCCGGGTTTTTTTCCTTCAGCGGCGGCGGAGAATTCTTGAGATGCTGCATCGCGATCGCGACGGGAGTATTGCCCTTGAACGGTGTCTCGCCGCAGAGTAACTGATACGCTGTGACACCGAAGGAATACACATCTGATCGCGGATCCAGTTCGCGGCCGCTGACCTGTTCGGGGCTCATGTAGAGCGGCGTCCCCATGGTGACGCCCTTCTTTTCGGTATTCGATTCACCGAGCTGCGCCAGTCCAAAGTCCGCGACTTTGACTTCGCCCTTCTTTGTGACCATGATATTTTCAGGTTTGATATCGCGATGCACAATGCCTGCGTGACCGGACGCCTTCAGTGCTGAGGCAACCTGTCGCATCACATGCAGAGCCGATGCGATATCCGGTTTTCCACGCCCCTTCAGGATCGTCGCCAGATCTTTGCCCTGCACGAATTCCTGTGCGATATAGTGCAGCCCGTCTTCCTCACCAATGGTGTAAACCTGCACAATGTTGGGATGATTGAGTCCGGCAGCCATCATCGCTTCCTGTTTGAAGCGGGCGACCATGTCCTGTCCCGAATGCGCCATCAGTGCCGGCTTCATGACCTTCACGGCCACGTAGCGCTGCAGTGTCGTCTGTTCCGCCAGATAAACATCCGCCATGCCGCCGCTGCCCAGCGGTCGCAGGAGCTGAAACTCACCCAGTTTTTTTTCTGTCAGATCGGCCATAAATCACCTGTTGAAATCAATCATCGCCGTCGCTCCAGTCTGTAGGCCGGACCAAGCGCAGCGCCGTTCCGGCAATCACCAGACACC
>JANOUN010001094.1:0-3388 GCA_031416875.1 Planctomycetota bacterium
CATTGTCAAGCGGCTGGCAAGGTACAATAACCTTCGCTTCGACTGTGTGTCATGGCCATCCGACGGACATGAATGTCCATCCTACATTCGATCGTTCCACCATTTGTGAGTCAGAACTCGGTTGGCGCGACCATCCATTTCAAGAGCCCGTCATCGCCAACTCGGGTTAGGCGTTTTGTTCCGTCCCTGATTGGGATGCATTACTGTTCGGCACCGTAATACTCACTTGGGCTGCGCGAAATCATTTCGGTGGAAAGTCGATCGAGAAACTGTCCTGCACTTTCAAGGTTATCGACGTAAGTCCGGAATGTGGTCCTTCGTGCGCGGGGCTCGGTTAAGGCATTTATCTTCGTTGCCAGCATGTCCAGCTGGTCCTCGTGAAATGCGGCATCTGCGGCCCATACCGAGTAGTATCTTTGAATGCAGGCGTTGTGTATCACGGCGTCAAGCCTACTCATGACATCGTGATGTTTTAACGCAAATGTACCTGCCCAATCCATGGCAATTGCGCCCTGTCCCTGATCGCCGTCGGCGCGTTCGAGCGCCGATCCGAGGTGTGACTGAAGAAACTCAGCATCATCGTTGAGTCGAAGATGCGTGACACCGACGAGATGTGCGGCAGAATGGCGTTCGAGTTCAAAGGCCCAATGCAGGAAGCAGTAGTGAGCAGATGCAGCACCGAGCCCACAAACGATCAAAGCTAAACAGCACTTGAGACGCGTCAGCTGTTTGCGATGGAGCACAACAATCGCGATCGCGGCTGCGAGCCAGGACACTGTGACAACGAGCAAGACAGTATCGTTGATTTCCATATACGTCAGACTTTCACAGAGACGATCAACGATATTGCGATTGGCCGCGTCGATCCATTCTATCGCTTCACCAGTTTCTTCAACGCAAACTCAATCGCGTTCATCAACGCCGTGATATCATCAATCGTGTTGTAAGCCGCAAGGCTGACACGCGTCGTCGCAGAAACACCCAGATAGGTGTGAAGTGGCATCGTGCAATGATGTCCATGCCGGGCAAAGACGTCCTGCTGGTCGAGAATTGCAGCGAGATCTTCCGGATGCACGCCGTCAATGCGAAACGTGATGATCCCGCCGCGATGAGCGACATCCGGGCCGTAGATCGTGATGCCAGGGACGGTTTGCAGCCGTTCCATCGTCTCCTTCGTCAGTATCTGTTCGTGTTGATGAATGGACGCAAGCCCGATCCTCTGCACCCATTCCGCAGCCGTCCCGAGCGCGATGACCTGCACGATCGGCATTGTGCCAGCTTCAAATTTTGCCGGAGCTGCCGACCATGACGTCTCTTCAACCCGGACTTCGGAGATCATGTGTCCGCCAAAAATAATCGGATCCATTTCTTCCAGGCGTTCCGGCTTTCCATACAGAACGCCAACGCCGGTGGGACCGTACAATTTGTGGCCACTGAAGACCAAAAAGTCCGCATCGTCGGCCATCACATCCGTCGGCAGATGCGGCACGCTTTGAGCCCCGTCCACAACGACACAGGCTCCGACCTCGCGTGCTCGTCGTACCAATTCACGAATCGGGTTGACTGTTCCCAGCACATTCGACATGCCTGCGATAGTTAAGACACGCGTGCGTTTGGTCAGCACAGAATCCAGCCGCTCCATATCCAGTCGGCCGTCAGCCGTCAGCGGAATCAGCTTCAGCGTCGCGCCGCGCTCTTTGGCCAGTTGCTGCCACGGAACAAAGTTCGCATGGTGCTCCATCACAGACGTCAGGATCTCGTCGCCTGGTTGAACATGTCTGCGTCCCCAGCCGGACGCGATCATGTTCAGTCCGATTGTCGTGCCGGGCGTAAAGATAATGCTGTTCACTGATGGAGCGTTCAGGAACTTCGCGATCGTCGTGCGAGCCCCCTCGAATTCCTCATCGATTTTTTGGCCGAACTGATACGTGCCGCGATGGGCATTCGCGAAGTATTGCTCTTCCACCTCGCGTTCTTTATCGATCACGCACTGCGGTTTCTGAGCCGACGCTCCGCTGTCCAGAAAAATCGGTCGCGAACCGCTGGGCAGCGTCTGACACAGCACGGGAAACTGTCCGCGGATGTCTTCGGCGTTGTGGACATCGATATTTTCTGGATCGAGTTGGAATTGTCCGTCTGGCGAGCCGGGAGGCGTCAACTCCCGAACGGAACGCGCCTTGCCGTTCAGCTGACTCACTATATCTGACTCACCGCCGCCACACGTCACAAGGTGCATGCGGGCCAGTTTCAGCACTCGATCCACCATGCCTCGCAGGCCGTTGCGACGCTGAGGCGTGATGTGCTGCTGCAGGTTGAGTCGGTGGAAGACGGCATCGATGTCGTCTCCCAGAATCTCACGGGCTGTTTTGCCGTTGTAAGATGCTTCCAGAACTGCGATCAGCCCGCGGACAATATTCGAATCGCTGTCAGCGACGATATGAAATCTGGCCGTCTCGTCGGCACCATCAATGTCAGTGATCAGCCATACCTGGCTTTGGCAACCATGCACTCTGTTTTCATCTGTCCGCGCAGCGGCCGGAAGTTCCGGCAATCCATCGCCCAGTTCAAGCAGATAGAGCGACTGATCCTGCCGATCCAGGTCAGCGAATTCTTCAAAGATTTCTTCGAGTGTCAGGAGCATTGGACGTTCGACGAAACAAGGTTTGAGTCAGGACTTCACAGGATTTCGAGGATCGGTCCTGCCGGTGACTTGATCAGTTCCTTGAACACCTGCATCGCGACATTCTGGCACATGCTGCGCAGTGCGTCACGGGATGGATTCTCTGCGGTCAGCATTTCCATGATCTGACCTCGGTCGCAGTATTCGCGGATGCAGCCATTCATCGGGATCTCGCCCAGGAACGGAACTTTGAGTTCCTGAGCCACTTTTTGCGCGCCGCCGCGACCGAAGATATCTCCCGACATATTCTCGACGAACCCGAGAATCGGGACGTTGACCTTTTGGTACATATCCACAGCCTTGATCGCATCCAGCAGAGCGACCTGCTGCGGCGTGCAGACCACGACCGCTCCGGCGAGACTCACCTGCTGAGCGAGCGTCAGTGCCACGTCACCTGTCCCAGGCGGAAGATCGATGATCAGATAATCAAGTTCGCCCCACTGAGTGTCTTTGAGGAATTGAGTCAATGCCTTGTGGAGCATCGGGCCGCGCCACACGACCGACTGTCCCTGTTCGATAAAGAATCCCATGGACATCAGCTTCACGCCGCCGACATCGATCGGCTCCATTCGCATGATCCGATTGCCCTGTTCATCCTGCATCTCAGTCGCTGCTGGTTGTCCTTTGGCGTTCATCATGTGAGGAATGCTGGGGCCGTAAACGTCTGCATCCATGAGACCTACGCGGCAACCCATCGAATGCAGTCCG